>NZ_FLUY01001162.1 GCF_900092655.1 Candidatus Thiosymbion oneisti | reverse complement strand
CTCCTTAAGGACCTGAAGCGGTTTCCGGAGTTCTTCCCCGAATACCGGGGCTACCGCCTGTTCGGAGCGGTTGCCGCTTTGGGCATCGATGAGTCCGCGGACCGGTATGCCTATCGCCAGGGGTTGTTCGTGCTGACCCTGGGTCGTGAGGGACTCGTCACTCTGCGCAATGACAGTGGCTTCCGGCCAAAGGATTTTGCCGCCGATGATAGCGTTGGGGGTAGTGGTTAATATTTAAGAGGCTGTCTAAGAATTAAGATACTGATTTTAGGGCATAAAATCTTCAAATTTCACGCTCGTTCCCACGCTCCAGCGTCAATGCCATTAAGTTAAGCGTTACCGACGCGGTTTGTGATCGATCGTGCGCTGTTTTTTTCGCCCTCACCCCAACCC
>NZ_FLUY01001158.1 GCF_900092655.1 Candidatus Thiosymbion oneisti | reverse complement strand
TAGTTTCGCTCGATATTGCTAGTCCCCGCACTGGAGCGTGTGAACCAAGCGTGTGAGCCAGCAGATACTATGAACTTACAATATCGGTCGAAACTAGGTACTAGTACCCAATTTCAAACGCTATTGCATTTGTAGGGAACGGCCTCCGTGCCGTTCCGCAAACTGTTCGGAACGCCACAGAGGGCGTTCCCTACAGCAAAATCATGCGATTCGGTGGATCAACTTGGGATTGTCGCCAGCGTCGATAGCCGGACACCGGTCTGCATAGGGCATATGGGGTACGCTCATCGCGAGCCACCAGGTTCCGGATCCTCTGGGACATTCGAAGAAATCCAGGCCCGGAAGGTCAACGAGAATCTCGTAGATTTTCCGTTCGTCTTTGACCCAGCAGAACCGACCGATTTGATAAGCGACGCGGGTGCCATCGTTGTAGTTGAGAACTACTTTTTTCTTTCTCTTGGCATCGATAGACAGTTTCGGAACGCCGGATTCGTTGGTCAGGGTCCACTTGACTCCAGTCTCGCCTTCGAGGTCCTTATAGTAGTTGTGGTCGTAGACCGCTGCCATCAGCAGAACGATTCGATAATCCCCGTCCGATGCCAGTTGCCGGAGGAGTTTTGGCTGCCTATTCAGCTCATCCCGAAGCTCCCAAAGATTGGTTATCTGAAAGATGCTGAATTTTCCCTTATTCCCTTTTTTCCTCTCATTATCAGTACTCACAACCAGCTCACCGAATTTTTCGAGGACTTTGCCTGACTCTGCATTAGCCTTTATCTCTTGGACGCTTTCCGCGTCCAGGGCGAAATCAGCCGTCCGCGTCACTTCAATCTTCTCCCATTCTGGCTGGGCCTTGATCTCAAAATGGTTGCGGCCTAAGCGGCGGAGAATCCCGATGGAGCCGATGAAGGCCGCGTGTGCCGCTTTAGTCCTGTACCTTTCGTGCTGGAACATGAAGTAAGGATCGTCTGGAGAGTTGATCGAGGCACACCCTACGGTGCCCAAGCCGATTACGATTATTGCGAGCATGTTTTTCATGGGGCAATCCTCTCTAGGATTCACGTAGATCTGCACATTATATCCGCTTCCGACATTATACACGATGGGAATATGCACTCAGGCCCCCCGACGTGACAACCGGATCTCGATCTGTTTTGTTTGATCGCCGTGGCCGTAGCTGATGACCAGGGCCTTGGCTTGGTTTGCCGCCAAATCGGGCAAGCAGGCGCTGCCGGTTATCTTTCCTGCCGGTGCCAGCTCGACGGCTTTGAGCTTGTGCCGTTCGAATGCCCGTTTGGCGTCTTCCCTGGATTGGGCGGTGGAAGCGGAGATGGCATCGGAGATGATGCCGACGATCGCTCCCCCGAACGGGATGACCTGTCCGACCGCTGCACCGGCGGTGCTGGCGGCTACTTGGCCCCCCGCACTGGGAGGGGCAATGATTTGTTCATAGGAATCCGCCGCGGCCAGATAGCGCCCGTCCGCGTTCAGGAGCTTTACATCGTGGACCGTAAGGGGTCTGCTACCGGTGTTGTCGATGGCAAAGACATATTCGACCCAGCCCGGACTTTCGAGCAGTGTACCCCGGTCCCCTGCCCGTAGGGCATTGATGAGCCGAATGCGGATGCCGGGCGACCGATACTCCTTGGCGTCGGCAACCGTTGCCGGGGATGGTTCTCGGGTCGTGGTCGGTGCCGTACAACCGGCGATTATGAGGACTAGAAGGATTAGGGCAAGGCAGCGAGAGAGACTCGCTGCCGAGCGGTCGTTTTGTCTGTTGGCATACGCAGCTCGGTTCATGGCGCTGACCATTTTTTCAGTCAATCGATACCACGGACTTGCCGCTGTGACTCCACTCGTGCATGGAACCGTCGTAGAGCCGCGCATTCTGGTTGCCCATCAGCTCGTAGGTGACGAACCAAGCAAGGCTGGCCATCACACCGGCACTGCACATGAAGACGGTAGGGGCCTCAGTATCCACCTTGAATAGGGCCGCTACCTGTTTGATCCGGTCCTTGTCATAGAGGGTAGCCGTACCGAAGGAGTCGGCATAAAGACTGATGGGGAAGCTCTTCGCCCCGGAGACATGGCCCTTGACGCCCCGGGCCAATTTTCCGGATGCCGTAAGTCCCAGATACTCGCTAGTGCTGCGCACGTCCACCAGTTGGTCGGTGCCTTGACCCGCGGCCAGTTTCTCGACGTCCTCCATGCTCGCCAGGATTTCGGCGCGCTCGGCGGTGGCCTCGAAATCGCCCTTCTTGGCCTTGGATCTGCCGAATTCGATTTTCTGCTTGTCCTTGATCCATTGGGCGGTACCGCCGTCCAGGAGGGCCACATTGTCGAATCCAAAGTACTTTAGGGTCCAGAACAGACGGGCGGCGAGCGCCATGTGGATGATCGCTTCCCCCTTGCTGGTAATCACCAGGGCGCTGTCGTTGTCGACACCGGATTTTTGCATGAGCCGTTCAAAATCCGATTTTGCGGGCAGCAGGGCCTTGATCTCCTTACCCGCTATCTTGCGCTTGGCGGTAACCTTGTTCCAGGGCACCAGCATCGCCCCCGGTATGTGACCTGCGACCTTGCGCGGCCCCTTCCGCTGCGCGACACCGCAGGGATTCACCGCCCCCGCTCGCTTGTCCCTTTTCCCGAAGCTCTTCACGTCTTTGCGCACGTCGAGAATGACGACCTTATCCAGATTGTTCCGCAACCATTGGGTATCGACCAGGGGTCCCGGGACCTGAGTCGCGGAAGCGGTTGCGGATAGCAAGGCGAGAACACAGAAAAGCGCCCCCGCAAGGGAGATGCGGCGTAGGTTCATCGGGAATCCTCCATAATAGAATGATCGACCAAGGCGAAACAGTAAGGATACTGCGCGCCCAACCATAGCCGACTGCCAAGCAAAGTCAACTCTTGAACCGCAAAGGCGCGAAGGACGCAGACGCAAAAGGTGATGGACGATTGGACCCTAGAGACGCAGAGTTGGGATATTCTACGATTGACAGGCATAAAATATGTGACCACGATTTACGGAAACGGACACAAGATAGGGTCACAATGCAGGTTTCCATACGAGAATTGAAGGCTCATTTATCCCAATACCTCTACCGAGCACAGGCTGGGCAAAGCCTTGAAATCACCTCTCACCGCAAAACTGTGGCGCGGATTATCGGAGTACCCACCACCTCGGACAATGGCCTTACCCGTTTGCTGGCGGGTGGCGCCGCGACTTGGGCGGGGGGAAAACCGACCGGCGCCGGTTTGCGGCTAACCGCGAAGGGTACTCCGGTTTCGCAAATGATGTTGGAAGATCGCGGTTGATGCTTTACTGCGACACATCCGCCCTACTCAAGCTGTATATCGAATTCAATCGCGCATACGACCTCCCGTCCCGGCCAAGGCGGACACCGGGCGCGATAGAGCACGAAGCCGGTTTGGCCGGCCCGGTGCCTTGCCTCCCGGAGCAGTCGCAAGGAGATCGGATCGAGGTCCGCCCCGATGGATGCTTCGAGGCTCGGGTAGACCTGCTCAGCGTAGAGGGCATCCGGCTCGACGAACAGGACTGCCTCTGCGTCCGCGGCGGGTTCCAGTGCGAGCGCCAGCCGTAGCTCCTGGCCGGGGCCCAGCCGTGTATCCGCTACCTCCGTCCAGCCCATGTCCGGGTCCCACTGCAATTGACGCTGGATGATGTGCTCCAGTCCGGCGCCCTCCGGGCCTCCGCTGCGCAGTATCACCCGGATGCGGGGGGTGGCATAGGTGGGCAGCGCATGACCGGCCCCGAGGTTGCGCGCCCGTAGCTCGATCCCCTCCTGCCTGCGCCGAATCTCCACTTGTAATGCCCGGCGGCCCATCCCCGGATCATGGATCCCCTTGAATGCGTGGCTGCCGGCAGGCATGTGGCAATCCCGGCAACCGATGCCCGCGGCTGCATAGGGAGAGGCGCGCCATTCCTGCTCCGTGTCCTCCAACAGCTTGCCGTTGACCCGCTCGCCCCAGTCCGGAAATTGGTGACACGGGGAGCAAAACGCCGCGTCCTTGAACAAGGGCAGCGCCTCCACCCGACCATGGGGCGTAATCGGCTTGGAGCCAGGGCCGTAGCGGCGATGGCGGCGGACATGACAGGCCGCACAATCGACCCCGCTCAGCGACTGCACCTGGCCCGCATCGGCGGCCAGAAACCTGGCCTGTTGCTCGCTCCTTGGGGCGTGACAATTCAGGCAGGAAATCTGGGTCTCCCGGTCGAACGCCGGCAGCTGTCCCAGCACGCCCCCGCGGGCCGAACCGGCATGCAGCGAAGACGACCACTCGCGGAACTGCTTGCGGTGACACACCCCACAGGCCGCCGGGGAAAGGTCCTTTGCCGGCTCCACATAGCCGGCAGGAGCAGTCCCCTGGGGAGGGACAGGGAGCGTCCAGTAGTCATCGGACCCTGCGGCGGCGGATAGGGTGATCCCGAAAACCAGGCCTGCAAGCCCCCGGCTCACGGAGGGTGTCGCAACAGTCTGCCTAGGGCGGATAGGCTTACGCCATCCGCCGTATGCCAGCCACCTCCGTCGCCCTGGTCTGACCCGACCTGCGGGCTGCCATCCGGCGGGTGACGGCGCGCCCACCGCCGCGGCAATCGCGGCGCTTGGCGCACGCGCCTGACCCGCCCTACGGGCT
>NZ_FLUY01001157.1 GCF_900092655.1 Candidatus Thiosymbion oneisti | reverse complement strand
GTCGTGTGGAATGATTCGGCGACGAGCTTCAAATTCTGGCGCTTTGGCATCTTCTCTGTTGAAAACCACCCCTCGATTAAGCTCCTCTGGCACAGTACCTAAAGGCGCAGAAAATCCCTCTGGACCGTCGTTAATTCCCTCTCGCGGATAAAAATATAGTGGGTTGCTGTTGAACAAAGCTTCATCAAACTCAAGACCTGTTAGCTGTTCAATCTCAGTAATAGTAACTTGGTGGTTTTTTATATCTATAGAATGCTGACCACGCTTATCAAGCAAAAACCGCGCGTCCTGGTAGAGGACATATGCTTGAGATTCAAGCTGCTCGGATTCTTTCCCGATATACGCGACAACCTTCCAAAAACCCGATGGAATTCGGACCTTTTGCTGTAGAGTACGGCGGGTATACCATCGATCAGTTTGAGTGAAAACAGGCCCAGTAAAGATTGTTATACGGCCATTTTTGTCTTTTTCTAGATGTTGAACAATACGTTCGGGAACACGCCATTCATCTTGATTGAAATTTTCGTGTTGCATTGAGGCATTAGCATACGAACATGAATCGTTACTTGCCCGCTTTGCCTTGTACTTACTCCCCCAAGTTACGGCGGTTCTTCTAGTTAGATGCCCTCGGTCCCAAGGATTTCGTTTATATGCTGCAGGACCAACTTGGTTGTTAAGACCAATTCTAGGGTCTACGAACCAGTCTCTGCCGGACACTTGTTGGAATTCATTTTGATCAAGATTTGCAGCGGAAACTAGCGCTTGATTGTTGAATTTACTCATTATCACTGAGTAATGAATATAATCAATAATGTGTCCGTTCTCGTTGTCATCTCGAACAAACAGAATATCATCTTCAATTTCCAGCCCCGCTTTTGGCAGAGCTATTGAAACCCCTTTTCCCAGAAATTCTGGATCGTAACCTTTTCTAAGATCAGTCATGTGTTTTCTCCTAAGGTTGAATTTCACGTATAACAG
>NZ_FLUY01001155.1 GCF_900092655.1 Candidatus Thiosymbion oneisti | reverse complement strand
TTAGACAACAGGGAATGTAACAGACGAAATGGTTCAAGAATACTTGGAGCATCACCGTCACCCATCCAATATGGATAGAGGAAACATTATCCTGTGAATGATTTAGGACTTTCAGTCCAGGGGGCAACCTATGCACTTTAGTGCATAGTGGTTGAGTGCCGTCCTTTTATTGCCGTCCTTTTATTGCCGGCACTCCCTGCCGGAATGACGCGGTGGGTTCTGAACCATTACTTAGCAGGAAGCTCATCACTACACATTAAGCACTCCCTGAAAAAGAAGCAACAGTTGTAGATAGAAGGCGTTTCGACGTACTTAAACACGGCGACTCGCCGTCTACTACCTGTTATACGTGAAATTCAACCTTAGGAGAAAACACATGACTGATCTTAGAAAAGGTTACGATCCAGAATTTCTGGG
>NZ_FLUY01000816.1 GCF_900092655.1 Candidatus Thiosymbion oneisti | reverse complement strand
AACCCTCTCCCGGCGGGAGAGGGGGCATAGTGGCCAGTGCCGTTGGTCATGTTCTAACTTAGATATTAACCACTACCC
>NZ_FLUY01001707.1 GCF_900092655.1 Candidatus Thiosymbion oneisti | reverse complement strand
TCCGCGGCGCGGAGCTTCCGCGTTCCCACGCGGCGCGTGGGAACGAGAGAAAATCTGTTAATTGAGAACGCCCCCTAATACCTAGTTTCGACCGATGTTGCAAGTTCATAGTACCTGCTGGCTCACACGCTTGGTTCACACGCTCCAGTATGGGGACTAGCAATAATGACTGAACCTTAAAACTATCTTGAGGGGCGCTCGCTTTGCCCATCCTACAGGCGGTGGCGCCAGTGCCGGCGTCTTAACGCAACCTGCACCCACATTACCCCCGCGCGGCCTCCACGGGAACGGCCGTGATACGCAGATCCGGCCCGACCATGCGCAGATCCCGAATCGTGAGCTCGATACGATCCTGCATCCGCTCAAGGCCCGGTAGTCGGAAGAGCCCACGGGCGGCGTCACCCATGATATGAGGCGCCAGATAGAGGACGAGCTCATCCACCAGCCCCGCTTCCAGGAACGCCCCGGCCAGGGTCGGCCCCGCCTCCACCAGCACCTCGTTGATCTCCCGGCGGGCGAGGTCGCGCAGCAGGGACGCCAGGTCCACCCGACCCTCACGCCCGGCACACACATAAACTTGGGCCCCCGCCGCTTCCAGCCGCATGACATCGGACGGCGCCTGACCCTCCGGACAGGCGATCAAGGTCGTACCCGGCAGGCCGAGCATGCGCGCGTTGGCGGGGGTGCGGAGGCGACTGTCGATCAGGACCCGCAAGGGTTGGCGTATCTGCTCGCCGGGCCGCATCCCCGGCAGCTCCTCCGCGCCGAGGCGCAGATCCAGGGCGGGGTCGTCCGCCAACAGGGTACCGATTCCGGTAAGGATCGCCGAGCTGCGCGCGCGCAGCCGTTGCACGTCCCGCCGCGCCGGCTCGGACGTGATCCACTTACTTTCCCCACTGGCCATAGCGGTGCGCCCGTCCAGGCTGGCGGCCAGCTTACAGCGCACATAGGGCAACCCCTGGCTCATACGCTTGATGAAACCGGGATTGAGGGCCCGCGCCTCGGCCGCCAGGACACCGACCTGGACGGCAACGCCGGCGGCCTTCAGGGTCTCCAGTCCCCGACCCGCCACCAGCGGATTCGGATCGACCATAGCGGCCACCACGCGCCGCACCCCGGCCGTCAACAGGCCCTCGGTGCAGGGCGGGGTCTTGCCCTGACGGCAGCAGGGCTCCAGGGTGACATAGGCGGTTGCACCCCTGGCCTGCCCGCCTGCGGCCGTAAGCGCGTTGCGCTCGGCATGGGGCTCACCGGCGCGGCGGTGGTAGCCCTCGCCCACGACCTCACCGGTGCGGACCAGGACACAGCCCACTCGGGGATTCGGATCGGTGGTAAAGAGCCCCAGGCGCGCGAGCCGAATCGCCCGCGCCATGCAGGCAAGGTCGTCAGCGGCATCTCCGCTCAAGGCTTCTTTTCCAGATCGGCCAACAGGTCCATCTGGTGGCGCTTGGCCTCGGGCGTGAGCTGGCGCTCCAGGCGTTCGATCTCCTCCCGGAAGGCGGCCACGTCCTCGAATTTGCGGTAGACGGAGGCAAACCGCACATAGGCCACCTGGTCCAGCGCCCGCAGCTCGTCCATGACCAACTCGCCGATCGTGCGTGACGAGACCTCCCCTTCCCCGCCGGTAACCAGGCGCCGGTTGATGCGGGCCAGGGCCGCCTCGATCTCCTCGGTGCCGACCGGGCGCTTCTCCAAGGCCCGCATGATGCCTGAGCGCAGCTTGCCCGCGTCGAACGGGACCCGGGAACCGTCACGCTTTTCCACGCGCGGGAGGTCGAGCTCGGCACGCTCGTAGGTGGTGAAGCGCTCCTTGCACCGGACGCACCGGCGACGACGGCGCACCTGATCGCCCTCCCCCGCCAACCGGGAGTCGGTAACCTTGGTGTCCTGGGCTCCACAGAAGGGACAGCGCATAGCAACTTGCTGGTACGGATGCTCTCAACTGCCGATAACATCGAGTTAGCAGGATCTTCACGGAAGCGTTATCCGCAAATGAACGCGAATCGACGCAAATGGATCAGGAACCGTCGCTGATAGCGAACCGATCGCGACTAATCGGCGTTGACTCGCGTTTATTGGCGGCCAAAAGCGGAACCGCCGAGGTTCTGATTGAGTATAGGAAAAATGATCCGATCGCTTCGATCCATCCGCAGATTACACAGATTTTCACAGATTAAAAACGAAACAATCTGTGAGAATCTGCGTAATCCGTGGACAGAAAAGAGAATGTGAGCTTTTGCGACCAATTTGCGTTCATTGGCGTTCATTTGCGGATAAAAAAGCATTCGCATAGACGGGAAACCGCGCGCATAGCGCCAGCACCTTCGTCTTGACCTGGTCGACCACGGCCTGCTCGCCCCCGGCGTCGATGATATCGCACATCCAGCCCGCCAGCTCCCGCACCTCCCCGGTCCCGAAGCCGCGGGTGGTCACGGCAGGGGTCCCGACCCGGATGCCACTGGTGACGAACGGGGACTGGGGATCATTGGGCACCGCGTTCTTGTTCACCGTGATATTGGCCGCCCCGAGCCAGGCCTCCACGTCCTTGCCGGTGAGCCCCTGCTCGATAAAGCTGACCAGAAACAGGTGGTCACTGGTGCCGCCGGACACCACATTGTAACCCCGGGAGATAAAGACCTCCGCCATGGTCCGGGCGTTGTGCAACACCTGCTGCTGATAGGTCTTGAATTGGGGCTCCAGCGCCTCCTTGAAGGCCACGGCCTTGGCGGCGATCACATGCATCAGAGGGCCACCCTGGGTACCGGGAAAGACCAGGGAGCTGAGCCGCTTCTCGAGCTCTGGATTCGACTTGGCCAGGATCAGGCCGCCGCGAGGACCACGCAGGGTCTTATGGGTGGTCGTCGTGGTGACGTCCGCGATCCGCACCGGGCTCGGGTACAGACCCACGGCCACCAGGCCCGCCACATGGGCCATATCCACGCACAGAAAGGCGCCGATCCCATCGGCGATGGCGCGAAAGCGCCCCCAGTCGACCACCCGGGAATAGGCCGAGAAGCCGGCCACGATCATGCGCGGGCGGTGCTCCCGCGCCAGTCGCTCCACCGCCTGATAGTCGATCTCCTCGGTGGCCGGATCCAGCCCGTACTGAACCGCATCATAGAGCTGGCCCGAAAAGTTGGGCTTAGCCCCGTGGGTGAGGTGCCCGCCATGGGCCAGGCTCATGCCGAGGATGGTGTCTCCGGGTTGGCACAGGGCCATGTAGACCGCCGCATTGGCCTGAGAGCCGGAATGGGGCTGAACATTGGCATAGTCCGCGCCGAACAGGGCCTTGGCACGGTCCACGGCCAACCGCTCGGCGACATCCACGTGTTCGCAGCCGCCGTAATAACGCCTGCCGGGATAGCCCTCGGCATACTTGTTGGTGAGTACCGTACCCTGGGCCTGTAAGACCCTGGGACTGGCATAGTTCTCGGATGCGATCAGTTCGACGTGCTCTTCCTGCCGCCGCTCCTCGTCCCGGATCGCCCGCCACAGCTCGTCGTCATAACCGGCAATCTGCGTGGTCTTGTCAAACATCGAACCTTCCTCACCGCCAAATCGGTATAGTTTAGCCGCTTTCCACGCAATGGACCCCGATTTTCGGACCCCTGATCAGCAGTCAGCCCGGTCGTGATATTAAAGAGGCTTAGAGGCTGTCTAAAAACTAACCTATTGATTTTAAATCGGTAGGCTGGGGTGAGGAACGAACCCCAGCTGTGGTTAATGCTGGGTTTTGGCCATCCCTGGCTGCAACCCAGCCTACGGCCTACGATCCCTTTTTAGACAGTCTCTTAAGAGGTTCTGGTTGAGGTTCCGGCTTTAGGCTAGATCCCCGTAAATTGCGACTGGCCTCATATCCGACGATATTTATTCTTGCGGAGTACTAGATTACTTCTTATACTTGGCCCTATACGATTGAGTTTTCCATCCCTATGATGACCCTTGATAGATTTTCCGGGGGAAACTATGAACAGGCTGAAGATCCTGGGTAAAGGTATCCTGGCTGCCTTGCTTGGCATGATGGTAGGTACTGCGAGTGCCGGGGAGCCCTATGCCACCCCGTCGCAGTGCGCATTAAACCCGGTAAGTGCCAAGCTGGCGCGAGCCGTCGGTAAGATCCTGGTCAATCAGGGGGCAGGCTATATCAGAGGGAAGGTAGGCAGAAAGCTGGAGAGAGGTGCCCGCGTGATGGCCATGGAAGGAAGCAAAGCCACCATCAAGTTCGACGATAAAGATAAATGTAACTATACCTTGAAAGATGACGAGGTCCTGACCATCACCGACGTCAGCCCTTGTGCGAAACGTGCCACCCTGGAGCGGATCGACGGCGATGATGATGCTAAGATCAGTCGGAGATCGCGGATCAAAACAGGACGGATAGGTGAGAGGCTGCGGAGGGGCGACCAGGTGGCGGTTCCGAAGGGGCACAAGGCCATCATCAGATTCGATGATGGTTGCGAACATACCTTGGAAGATGACGAGATCTTGACTGTCGGTGATGTCAGCACCTGTTGCACATTGAAGGACACCTTCAGGTCCCATAGTGTCGCTTCGCAGAATCCCGTGCCCGACCTCACACTTGCAAGAGCCCACCGCGGCATACATGCGAGGCATGCTATTACTGGCCCTGGTCATCTATATACCGCGCCCACTGTCGCTGCACCTGGTGTCGCCACCACCACTAGCTGGTGGTCGTGGTTGCCCGGGTGGGGGGTAGGGTGGTCGGCGGGTTGGTTCATTCCTATTATCGCTATCGCTGTAATAGCTGTACCGATCGTGGATACAGCAACTGGAGGAAGCGATAAGCCTCCGCTCAGCCCGTAGCGAAGGCTCCGTGGGTGTGGCAAGTCCCGCCGATTTAACTCGCTTTATCTCAATGCCATTAAATTAAGTGTTACCGGTCGGCAAAAAGAGGAGAAATTACGAATCACGCGAATCCTCGCGAATGGAGTCGCGCCGGTTTGTGTGCTTCGTAGCTTTCTCTTCCGCATCCTAACCGACCACGACAAGTGGTCAGCAGCTATACTTCCACACGGAACAATTTGCGCATTTCACTCCCTCTGCCTTCGGGAGGGTGTCGCAAAGACCTTTCGAACCAGTAGAGTAGAGAGCAGGTTCCCGTGTCCTTAGATGTGGCCTATCCGTTGCCGCCCCTTTCGTCTGGC
>NZ_FLUY01001210.1 GCF_900092655.1 Candidatus Thiosymbion oneisti | reverse complement strand
GTTACCGTTGATGGCAGTTCAGGACCACGAGGTAAAAAAATCCTGTTAATCCTGAACATCCTGTTAATCCTGTCCTATTAGAAGGTTGCAATGAGTATTCAGAAAAAGTGCCACCTTTTTCTGCGATGGGAGAATGACACGATCACGACATATCGAGCACTATCGCTGACCTGATGGCATTACACCTGAACCTGGGTCAAACGGGAAGGGGAACACCCTCCGGTACAGCGCAAAGCTGGCATAAGCGAGTACCGGAAACAGCACCACGAAGAGCGGTAGCATCAGGATGGCGAGCAAGGTGCCGCCCGTCAGAATCAGCCCCCAGGCGATGCTGGTGAGAAAATTGCCGAACACGGCGCGTACACTGGCGAGCACGGCCTGAACAAAATCGGCGCGTCCTTCATGCAACAGTGGAACCGAAAATGCGGAGATGGCGAAGATGATAAATGCCAACACCGAGCCCATGAGCGAGCCCCACAGCTCGAAGGCGACCACCTGAGGCTCCAACCTGATCAACCAGGGCAGCTCGTAGGGTAGGTGCTCGCTTCCGATCATCAGAGCGTAGAGAACGGCCGCATCGGTGATCCAGATCAGGAACAGAAAGGTGCATAGCGAGGCGACCAGCCACAGACCGGCGGGTGCCCGGGCGAAGGCGGCAAAGGCGTCCGAGAGGCGCGCTTTACGGGTCTCCGCAGCGATTGCCGTGAGCCGGGAAAATCCTGTCAAGAGTGCCGGACCCACAAGCAGAAACCCCCCGGAGACGGGTAGCGCCATGGGGGAGAGACCGAGATAGCCAATCATTGCCAGCAGCACCAGACCGACCAAGGCAAATACGCCGGCGTAGGCGATGCTGGCAGCGGGCAGGGTACGGAAGATCTGCCAGCCGGTTACCAGCGAATCCACCAGGTCGGAGAACCTGAAGGGGCGCGCCGTGACCCTGAGAGCGGAGGCTGCAGGATCCAAGGCCCTGTCCGTGCTCATGATTGTAAATCCCGGCTAGCCCCCCCGGTTTCGGAG
>NZ_FLUY01000458.1 GCF_900092655.1 Candidatus Thiosymbion oneisti | reverse complement strand
TCCCACGCTGGAGAGATTGTGAAAGAATTCGCGGGCGAATCCGCAGGGAGCGCTCTTGGGCCTCGGAAGCGCCAAAACCGGCGTCAAG
>NZ_FLUY01001154.1 GCF_900092655.1 Candidatus Thiosymbion oneisti | reverse complement strand
TCTTGTCCGCTCCAGCGGACTCAGCTTCTCGGTGCTGATAGGCGTTGGCTGTTAGCCTACCGAGGCGCTTAATCGACGCTGGAGCGT
>NZ_FLUY01000280.1 GCF_900092655.1 Candidatus Thiosymbion oneisti | reverse complement strand
ACCCCGCTCGGCATAAGCCTGTAAGCAGTTCATCAACTACTTACAAAACGCGCCGAAAAAGTGGATTTTTCAAGGTGCCCGCCAAATAACCCAGGACCGCGCTAGGGAGCCCCCGATCGGTCCTTGTAATACTCCAGGATTGCATCGGTCTCTCCCACGCGAAGCACCTTCCCGTGCTCCATCAAGACGCAGGTTCTGCATATTTTCCTCACCAGAGGTTCCGAATGCGACGCCAGTACGATGATCGCCGCTTTCCCTGTGAATGCATCCAGACGCTTGTTTGCCTTTTCCAGAAACGCCGCATCACCCGCCCCGATTCCTTCGTCCAATAACAGGATATCCGGCACGATCGATGTGGACACGGCAAACGCCAGGCGCATGCGCATACCGGCGGAATAGGTCCGTATCGGCAGGTTCAAAAAGTCCCCCAGCTCGGTGAACTCGACGATGTCGTCCACGCGTTGCTTGATTTGCTGATGGGTCAGACCCAGAAACAGGCCTCGCATCACGATGTTCTCGTAACCGGTACTCTCCTGGTCCATCCCCAAGGCCACATCGAAGAGGGGCACTGCATGGCCTTGGATCTCGACAGTTCCGGCACTGGGTTCATAGATTCCGGCCAGCACCCGCAGCAGCGTGGTCTTTCCCGATCCATTGTGCCCAATCAGCCCGACATAATCCCCATCTTGAAACGACAGGCTCACATCATCCAGCGCCTTGACTACCGATACCTTGCCCGAACCGGGCTGAGATTGAATGCGTCCGCCCGTGCCGGTCCGGATGAGGCGCTTCTTCAATGAGCGACTGCTTGCGTCATAGATGGGGAAAGATACCGCCACCTTATTCAGGCGGATAGACGCCATATCTTTCTCCGAGCCCGCATATCTCATCAGGGATTGCCGTCCTGGTGGAATTCGCAGCCGCGCTCGTGCCGCCGTGAGCGAAATTCGTAGCCACTCCTACGGGTTGAGCGAACGGCAAGCGAGCGCGCGCGAGAAACCGCCAGGACGGTGATAGGCTGGCGACAATTACACGCTGTTTGTTATGGTAATTGAGAAATTGATCCATAATTTGTTGAAATAAATTGAAAACTGAAGCGTCGCCAGCCGCCCTGATGGGATATGCGGGCTAAACCCAGTACGGGATTCGCCACCGATAGGCGGTATAGGCGAGCAAGGTAAGGGTCCAGCCGACGATGGTTACCCCAAAGATGACGATCCAATGCTCGAAGGCCGGAACCTGGCCCAACAGGGGGCTGCGTACAACGGTGACGAAATGGTAGAAGGGATTCCCATCCAGGAGCACGCTGCGGCCGGGAAGCATATCCACTTGCCAGAAGATGGGCGTCATAAAAAACAATACCTGTACGATACTCCCTACAATCATGGGAATATCTCTGAAGCGGGCACTCAGTAACCCCAGCAGTAGGGCAACCCAGAGTCCGTTGAGCAGAATCAGGGCGATCCCGAGCACCGCGAGCAACCAAGACCACCCGACCGCGACCGGGAACACCAGGGCCACGGCCACGAAGACCCAGATGGTATGCATCGCTGTGAGGAAGTTGCTCCAGACTACGCGATAGGCGTGAGTGGATAATGGCGCATTGAGTTGCTTGATGAGATTTTCGGCACCGTTGAAGGTCTGACATCCTTCATTCACCAAGCTCGATATGAGCCCCCAGGAGAAAAAACCCGCGGCTAGATAGGGAAGGTACTCCCGGACTTCGATCTTGAAGATTTGGCCGTAGAGTACACCGATGGCGGCGACCATCACGCCCATCGAGATGGTTATCCAGAAGGGTCCGATGAATGACCGTCGATAAGTCTGTCGAATAGTGTGTAACCCGATCGTCATCCAAAGCGACCGGTGCCCCCAGCCATTGGAAATGTCGGCCAGGGCGTTGCGGAGCTGGCCCGAACGAGTTGCATGATGGCACTGAGCAGCGAACCAGGACGAAGATTTGGAGACCTCGGTATCCGGCATGGAGAGTTCGAGCCAAGGAGGGTCTGGAAAATCAAAAGGATACCGGATGCAATATCAGGTTTCCAGGTGAATATTCGAGACGACGTGCACGTCCGATCCGGCTTCGAGCCTCGACGCAATCCGTCCGATTTTTGTTCCGGCCGCCGACCAGTCTTCCATTCGATACTCCCTGGCAATGCGGTCCGCTAAACGTCTTCTGTAATCCCCATCGAGCCAAAGCCGCTCGATGGCATGGACCCAAGCGGGCAGATCCCAAGGATCCAGGTACTCGACCAGATCGCCTCCTACCTCCGGCAGCGAGCCGCGATCCGAACAGACGACCGGCGTTCCGAAACCCAGGGCCTCCGCGACCGGAAGGCCCCAACCCTCGTAGAGTGAAGGGAAGACGCAGAACAGCGCCTTTTGGTACAGGACGCAAAGGTCATGGTCCGATACCTGATGCAACTGAACAATGATGCCTTTGGTTACCGGATCCAGCTTGATGTCGTTAAGGAGATCGTTCACACCCCAGCCGGGTGACCCGACAAAGACCATGCGCGGTAGCCTGTCCCGACCATGGATCTCGGCAAGGCGATGGAAGGCCCGATAGAGCACCTCATGGTTCTTGCGTCGTTCGATGGTGGACACGAACAGTACGTAGGGCCGTTCTGTCAGGCTCGAGATCAGGTCGGAGGGCGACCCGGCAGCCATGGGCAGATCTGCTCCGAGGCGGATAGTAAAGAGCCGCGGCACCGGTATGCCGAGTCTCTCGATCTCTGCGCGCAAATCCCGCAAGGTGCATTCCGACACACAGGCAATCGCATCACACCCTGCTACTAACTCCATCAGATACCTCGGAAACTGCTTGGCGACGTAACGAAGACAATACTGAGGATATTTGATCGGGCCTAGATCGTGGCAACAGCCGATAATTCGGATACCGACACGGTTCTTTAATTCCTGGAGGACAAAGCTGATATCCCACTCAATACCGAGGATAACCAGAACGTCCCCCGGTCTCAGAACGTTACAGACGTATCCCCCTGAGGTCGCCAACCATCGCCCCAGGCCCATGCGCGTGCGAAAAGCCCATTTTCCCAAGCCTCTCTGTATACTGCGTCCCACTTCGACGAGGCGTCTTATTCCGGCGACCAAGCACGGCGAACCTCTGGCGAGAGACCGAAGGTTCGTCCGGATGCTAGCAAGGGGCGCGCTGAATCGGATGGGTGCAATCTGATGTTCCGAGGAACGCGACGGCCTTATACACCAAGGTCTGTCAGGAGAGGGCTTCTTCGTCAAGCTTGCTCTAACGGAGGCGGCAGGGATCTCGACAAAATCACCTCGTCCTGCTTTCCACACGCAATACCGTACCTGCTCTTCACCGAGCGCTTCCCGGAGAGCCCAGGCGATATTTTGCTCAACCCGAACGACACCGACCGGCGGCTGCTTGTGACCTACGGATGTGGTAACGTTTATCCAAATAGTCATGGTGTCTTCGTAACTACCGAAAATCGCTTGGCGTCACCTAGGTGACCTAGCGGGTGTGGTGTTTCGGGAATCTTCGAATTGATGGCCTCTTAACGCGCTCAATCCCCGCTTCGAGCGCATCCATCAGGGTAGTGGCCACATGCTCCCAACTGATACCTTGGATCGATTCCGCACCCCGTTGGCCCATACGCTTAGACACTGCCGGGTCGGCAGCAAGAAAATCGATGTGTTTGGCAATGCGCCTGGGATTGGGGGCGCAAACGAAACCACTTTTCCCGTGCTCCACGATTCGCGCTGGTTCGCCGGAATCCGAACAGGTAATCACGGGTTTGTGGCTATGAAATGCCTCGAGCGTTATCAGCCCGAAGTCCTCGTGCAACGGAACGAAGGCCACGCACAACGCATCGGCGTAGAGCGCAAGCAATTCCTCGTCGGAGACCCTGCCGAGAAAACGAATTCTTGAATTCTTACTCGCCAACGACTTCCAGGCCACCTCCTTCTCCCCGATGCCGGAGATGAGGAGCTCCACCGGCGAGCGGACGTGGCGCATGGCCTTGATGACCAGGTCGCCTCGCTTCCACCGATTCAGGCGGCCGGGTAGGAAAACGTACCGGTAATCTCCATGCCGGAATCCTTTTATCGTGGTTGCCTGATAGAGCACCTCCGAATCGAGACCATTAAATGCCTTGAGTCTCCGACTTACCTCATGGCCGATAGTGAAGATACGCCGTGTCCTTGGTGATCGAAGCGCCAACGTATCCAGGTTGTGAATGAACTTCCGGCGTCGGATGTGCTCTCGAGTAGGCAGCGGATACGTAACATCGAACAAGTCGTAGAAGACGCGCATGGTGTGCTGCAGGTAGCACAGATGATTCGGATGCCGCACGACGTATCCCGGCGCCTTGGTAGAGATCACGGCATCGTAGCCGGTAAGGTCCAAGTCATAGAAACGGAGGTAAGACTCCTGGATGTGACGAAAGTCCCTCTCATCACTAACTATGGATACGATTTCGGTACTTGCGCCTGCCTCGATCAGAGCGTTGCTAAGCCCCGGGTAGAAACGCTCTGCGCCCCCTTGTTCCCCTGTCACGGAAGCCGTTGACAAGATGGCGATTTTCATCCTTAGGCCTTGTATCCGATCACGGCATAATCAGGGGCGGTCGCGAAGTTCGCATTGATAAACTCGATGACCCGGTTCAGGGCTTGGGCATCGGGCGTTTCCGCAGGCGAGAGCGGTAATGATTCCACTGAACGGTGTTCGGAAAGTCGCTTGATCTCGACCGCAACATAGCCCCTGGCTTCGAGCAGAAACTGGGACATGAGCGGGGGCAGTGGATGCAGGTGGGTCGGATCAAAGTAGAAGTTGCAGGCCCCAACCCGAAGATTTTCCGGATTCGGTGTCTCGAAGGCCACGAGACCACCGGGCTTGAGTACTCGCAAACACTCATCCAAGAGTTGCACGAGCTGGTTGAAGGGAATGTGTTCGATGAGATGCAGGCCGGTAATGGCCCCTACCGATGCCTGGTGCAGCTTGCGTAGGTAGTCCATCGCATCCGCCTCGATGACCTCGAATCCAGTATCCCGGCATTCCTTGACAAGCAGCTGATTCAGGTCGATGCCACGTGCCACCAGATTATGGTCTTTCAGCAATTCCAACAGCTCGCCCCGACCGCATCCCAGATCGATCACGGGGTGTTCCTCGGTTCCGGCACCGACCGAGCGGATCAGCTCCAGGTAGACCTCGGCGCGTTGCTTGATCTCCGCGCGCGTCCCCCGGAAGGCATCCTCGAAGCTGACATAGTGCGCGTCCAGCCAATGATCCGCCGCAGCGGTCAGCGTGGCGACCTGTTCTTGGTCGAAGGGTTCGGGCAGCCGTTTGCGGGCCTCCTCAAGGAGCAAATTCAGCCGCCGCTGGGAATCGAGCAGGGTCCGTTTCTGGTCCTGATATTTATGGAGCAACCTGGCCTGCTCCGATGCAAGCGCTGCAAGCTTTGATTCGAGCTCCGCAAGCCGCCCGTTATCGGCCTTCCCATTGACGACATCCCAAAATTTCTCATGGTCGACTTTCTTATTAACGATATCCCTGTTCTCGTTGATCGCCTGCCACAGGTCCTCCGTCGTCCGCTCCTGATTGGCAACAGCCACCGGCAGCCTGATCAGATGAATCAAGAGCGCCGGTAAGTAGCCCAGAATCGGTACACGAAAGACCGCCTTCATCAACCCCCACACGGCCAGCCCACCTCGAATCGGGACCCCGTTCGCCCTCCCTTCCGGGGAGTATCTCAAGCGTGCCAGCACCTCCAGCTTGGAGATCTGCTTTGCTTTCAACCTGGCAAGGAATCGTTCCCGCCCCCCGTGGTCGAGATCCCGGTTCAGGATGCGTCGATAAGCGTTTTCAAGAAACGCCTCATCATCGGCGAGGAGGAAATCTTCCACACGATTCCCGGGCGGCCCGGAGGGTCTCTCGGCAAAGGGCTCAACGCCGGCCTCCGGTATCGGTGAGGGGGCCGATTCCGCCACTGCTCCTTCGGTTACCTGAGCCCGGCTCGATTGCTCGGACGCGACTTCTTCTCGAATGCGGTGCATGATCCGGTCGATATCGTCTTTGGTCGGGGGGGAAACATCGTGTTCGTATGTCGCCCTTCCCTTGTTCGGTAAAGGTTGATTGTTGGTCATTGTCAAATCTGCGTGATTATATTCAAGCCGGAGCGGTGTTATGCCGACTGCGGCAGGCTATGCCGGAACATAGAAACGCGCAATAGTCACTAGGCGGACAAATTTTCCATTCCCGGTGATGCGGTTCGTTCCACTCGCCACTCTACGATGTCAGCGGACGGGCATGGCAGGTCAGGAGCAGATGCGCTCGATGGCCTGCGCGAACTGTTCCGGCTCATGATCTTCCAGATGGGCGAACAGCTCCCCGGTTGCGCGCTCCAGGTGGGGGATATGAGAACCGCGTACGCGTTCCTTGATCTCCAGCAGCGAGCCCGGTTGCATACTGAACTCACGCAGGCCAAGTCCCAGCAGCAGGGGCACATAGCGGGGGGTTCCCGCCATTTCGCCGCACATGGATACGGGGATACCGTGGGCCCGTCCGGCCTCGATCGTCATGCGGATGAGACGGAGTATCGCCGGGTGCAGGGGATCGTAAAGGTAGCTGACAGTGTCGTCCATACGGTCAATGGCCAGGGTGTATTGGATGAGGTCGTTGGTGCCGATGGAGAGAAAATCCAGCCGGTGGGTGAATGCCGGCGCGGAAAGGGCGGCCGCCGGTACTTCGATCATGCCGCCTACCGGCATGTGCGGATCGAAGGCCAGCCCCTCGCGGTCGAGCTCCCGACCGACCTGCTCGATGAGTGCGAGGACCGAATCGAGCTCCCGGATGTGGGACAACATAGGGATCATCAGACGCACCGGGCCGAAGGCGGAGGCGCGTAGGATCGCGCGCAGCTGGGGACGAAACAGCTCGGGCTGCTTGAGGCACAGGCGGATGGCACGCAGACCCAGGGCGGGATTACAGGCCAGTGGACAGGTGGCCGAGTCGCCGTCCACCTGTTTGTCCGCCCCCAGGTCCAGGGTCCGTATCGTGACCGGGGTGCCTTCGAGTCCGCGGATGACCTCCAGATAGGCCGCCAGCTGCTCCTCCTCGTCCGGCGGACGGTCCCGGTTCATGTAGAGGAACTCGGTCCGGTAGAGGCCAACCCCGGCCGCTCCGTTGGCTCGGATGGCTACCGTATCTTCCGGGAGATCGAGATTGCCCAGCAGACTTACCGGGGTTCCGTCGGCGCTGAGCGAGGGCTCTCTGACCAAGCGCCGGAGGCGGGCTCGGCGTTCCTCGAGTACCCGTATGCGCTGCCGGTAATGCGCCAGGATGTCCGCGTCGACGTCTGCCAACACGACGCCGGACTCGTCGTCGACCACCACCGTCTCGCCCGGACGAAAATAGCTGGTAACCTTGCGCACCCCGACTACCATAGGGAGGTTCAGGCTGCGCGCCAGGATGGCGGTATGGGACAGGGGACTGCCGTACTCGGTGACCAGGGCCACGACGCGCCGCTGGCGCAGGACTACCGTGTCCGCGGGAGAGATGTCATGGGCGATGACCACGCACCCGTTCAGGTCGGTGTCTTCCTCCGGGTCCGGGATCCGTCCGTCGAGCAGGAAGCCGAGGATGTGCTGCACCACATGGTCTAGGTCGTCGCGGCGGCCACGCAGATAAGGGTCCTCCATCTCTTCGAATGCCTTCACCAACGTCATCCGGTGCTGCTCCAATGCCCACTCGGCGCTGAACAGCCGCTCCCGGATCAATGCCCGCGCCGGATCGACGAGGGCGGCATCTTCGAGCATGAGCAGGTGTGAGTCGATGAATTCAGCGACTTTGACCGGGGTTGCGTGCGGGATCTGATCGCGCACGGTCCGCAGGGCCCCCTGGGCCGCCGCGAGGGCAGCTTCGAGCCGTTGCAGCTCGCCGGGAACCGCGGCCGGATCGATGCTGCGGGGGGCTATCCTCAGGGGGCTCCGGTCGAGCAGGAAGACAGGGCCGATCGCGATCGCCCGGGTAGTGGCGACGCCGAGTCCGCAACAGGAGAGGGTCATTCGTCCTCCCCGAAGCGGTCGGCGATGAGCCTCTCCAGGGCAGCACAGGCGGCGGCTTCGTCCTTGCCCTCGATCAGCAGTGTCACCATACTGCCCTGCGCCGCGGCCAGCATCATCACATCCATGATGCTCTTACCGTTTACCCGCCGACCCTTCCATTCCAACCGGACCTGACTGGCGAAAGCGCCGGCACAGGTGACCAGCTTAGCGGCGGCGCGGGCGTGCAGCCCGAGCTTGTTCAGGATCTCGATCTCCTTGCGGATCACAACAACTCCCGGTGGCGGACCATGACCTTGCGTCCTTCAGCCTCGAAATGGCTTTTGAGCTGTTCGGCGATGTAGACGGAGCGGTGTTGACCACCGGTACAACCGACGGCGACGGTCAGATAGCTGCGCCCGTCTGCCTCGAAGCGGGGAATCCAGCGGTCGAAGAAGCGCGCGAGGTCATCGTGCATCGCGCCGACTTCCGGTAACGCTTCCAAGAAGTGGGCTACCGCGGGATCCAGACCGGTCAACGAGCGCAATTCCGGCTGCCAATGGGGATTGGGCAAACAGCGTACATCGAAGACGAAGTCCACGTCCTGGGGTATGCCGTGTTTGAAGCCGAAGGTTTGGAGCAGAATCGAGACCTTGGGCGAGGCACCGTCCCGAAGGCACTCGCGCACCAGATCCCGCAGCTGATGGACGTTGGTGTGGGTAGTGTCGATGCGCAGGTCGGAATCGCTCAGGATCGGTTCGAGCAGCTTGCGTTCGAGCTCGATTGCCTCGGCCAACGGACGCTCAGGGACAGTCAAGGGATGCTTGCGGCGGGTCTCGCTGAAGCGTTTGATCAGGGTGTCCGTCTGGGCCTCCAGGTAGAGGACGCGACGCTCGAAAGGTCCGTTGCAGACGAACTCCAGCAGCCTCGGCAGTCCCTCCAGCTGCTGCGGCTGGTTACGGGCGTCGATACCGACGGCGGTTTGGGTGAAGGCGTCGCTGTCCGCCCTCGCCAGTCCTGCGACCAGTTCCTTGAGCAGAAACAGGGGGAGGTTGTCGATACAGTAATAACCGAGGTCTTCCAGCGTATGCAACGCGATGCTTTTTCCCGACCCGGACAGTCCACTGACAATAATCAGCTTCTTTGCGTTCATCTCAGACTTACCGCCACTCCGCGCACGGGTCCTGTGGTTACGGGCTGTCCCGGCAGCCGGTGCGACTGAACCGCGGGTTGAGTCGATCCATCAGGTCTTTGGAGGGGTTGGACTTGGGTCATTGATTCCGGAGATCCTGTTCCTGGCCTTCCAAGAGCGCAAGGATCTGCTCCGCCGAGGTAGCCCGGCGCAGGTCCTGGCGCAGCCGTGGATCCTTGAACATAGATGCCAACTGCGCGAGCAGCTGCAGGTGCAGCTCGGTGACTGACTCGGGTACCAACAACCCGAAGGCCAGATCAACCGGTCCGTTGTCGAGGGCGTCGAAGGCGACCCCCTTCCGGAGCTGGACGAAGGCACCGACGGCTTCGGTTACTTCCTGCATACGGGCGTGGGGTAGGGCAACCCCATGACCGAGCCCGGTGCTGCCGAGACGTTCGCGCTCGCACAGACGCCCGAACACGCCTTCCGGACTTAAATCCGGGTCGATGCTGGCGAGCAGCATGCCGAGCCTCTCCAAGAGACGCTTTTTGCTGCTCAGCTCCAGGTCATTGCCGATGCGGTCGGCAACGATGAGGTGGGGAGGAAACATCGAATGCTGCTCCCGATGGGTAGGTGATGAAGTGGTTCGATAAACCTGCCCTAGCCAGGGGTTGCGGACGACGAGGTGTATCCAGGGGGTCCGCAGGCAAGGCATTCAGACCCGTTCCGGGTCCTGGTCGAGGGCCCGATGGCCGTTGCCCCGGTGATCGCGCCTCTTCTCTTTGTGCTTCAGGACCTGACGATTGAGCTTATCGATGAGCCCATCGATCGCTGCGTACATATCCTCGTGGACCGAGTCCGCGAAGACCTTGGCGCCGTTGACGTGCAATGTGGCCTCCGCCTTTTGGCGCAGCTTCTCCACACTGAGGATGACATGGATGTCGAGGACGTGGTCAAAGTGTCGCGCCAGGCGTTCGAACTTGGTCTCCACATAACCCTTGAGGGAGTCCGTGACATCGACATGGTGACCCGTCAGGTTGATTTGCATCGTATGACTCCTGAAGTTTCCGAAGTAGCGCCAGACGGCTCCCGGCGGCGGACGTGAGCGCCTGTCTGGCATACGGCTGTTCTCCTGTGGAATCGAGGCGGTCGGTCAGATTTCCCGCTCGAGTTCGTTAAATAGACTTAAGCTTTCGCCTCAATCGAGCGCAAAATCTGCCTCGACCCCTCGCTACGAACGCGTAAGCCAGACCGGCTCTGAAATCTTTAATCCTCCGCAATCCCTTGCGCAGACTTCACGGCCTCGAGGCTCCTCGTCAACCCGGACGTCTGCGCTCGTTCGAGGACGGAACCCCCATACCCTCCCGATACTTGGCGACCGTCCGCCTCGCCACCTTGATGCCTTGTTCGGCCAGGACCGTCGCGATCTTGTTGTCGCTCAGCGGATGGTGTGGATCCTCCACGGCAACCAGCTTGCGGATGCAGGCGCGAACCGCCGTCGATGAACATTCACCGCCGGAGTCCGTGCTCAGGTGGCTCGAGAAAAAATACTTGAACTCGAACGTACCCCTGGGGGTACCCATGTACTTGTTGGTCGTCACCCGAGAGATGGTGGACTCGTGCAGCTCCAGTGCCTCGGCGACGTCACGCAGTACCATGGGCTTCATCGCCTCTTCGCCGTATTCGAGAAAGTCCCGTTGCAGTTCCACAATCTTGGAGGCCACTTTCAACACAGTATCGTTGCGGCTGGCCAGGCTGTTGATGAACCAGCGCGCCTCTTGCAGGTGGCTCTTGAGACACTGGTTGTCTTGGCTCCGGTCGGCGCGTCGGACCAGCTTGGCATAATCCGGATTCACTCTAAGTTTAGGTGCCGTTTCCGGATTCAGCTCGACGACCCAGGCAGTTTTCCGCTTCCGCACGATGACGTCAGGGACAAGGTACTGGGGCTCGAGGTCCGCAATCAAGGTCCCCGGCCGTGGGTGTAGAGAACGGATCAGATCGGTGATCTCGTCCATAGCTCGGGCGGACAGTCGCAACGCGCGCCGGATTTGCTCCATGTCGTTCTTCGCCAGGGCCTCGAAGTAGCGGTCGCAGACCTCGATGGCCGGACCGCGCATCCTGGTCCCTTCCGGGAGGTGGCGCAGCTGGATCAGCAGACACTCGCGCAGGTCGCGCGCCCCCACCCCGGGCGGGTCCAGGGACTGGACCCGATGGAGTATGATTTCGATCTCCTCCGGCGTCAGGTCCACAGCGTCAAAGGTGGCGAGGAGCTCCTCCGGCGTCGCGGTGAAATAACCATCCTCGTTGATGGCATCGACGATGGCGGTGGCGATGGCCAGACTCGCTGCATCCAACCGGCTCAGGTTGAGCTGCCAGTGCAGGTGGTCTCGGAGGGTCGGCGCCTTGCTGTGCCGAGCGAAGATATCGATCTCGTTGGTCGCTTGTGCCCTTGCCCCTCGGCTCGGCAGATCGCTGTCGTAATGATCGGTCCACTCCACATCGACCGGCAGCTCATCGGGGATCGGCATGCTCTCGGGTTGTATCTCCTGCTCCGAATCGGCAGCGACGCCTGCCGTCTCCAGGGTCGCGTCCATCGACCGGAGGTGACCGGATCCATTAAGGCACTCCACCTCCTCAGTATTCTCCAACATCAGGTTGGAATCCAAGGCCTCCTGTATCTCTTGCCGAAGATCCGAGGTCGACAGCTGCAGCAGGCGAATTGCCTGCTGCAATTGCGGGGTCATGGTCAGCTGCTGACCGAGCCGGAACTGAAGCGACTGCTTCATCGGGGATTCAGACCTAGCGAGGCTTCGCTTCAGACCATTGATGCGGAATCGCGGTTGACAAGAACCACGGATGAACACGAATGGACACGAATATTTCCACAGACCCGAAAGCCCCTCTCCCCAAGCCCCTCTCCCGCCGGGAGAGGGGTTGGGGAGAGGGGATCAAAACGGGGAATCCCTCCCTTTTGCGCAATGCACAGACTCGACTCATTGGTAAAGATGCCGGTTACTCTAAGGGAGTCTAATACCTTCTTTCAGAGGTCGTCTAAAAACCAGCCCATTGATTTTTCACGATGTAGCCTTGTCTTCTATCCGGCCGGACGGGTTGAAAGCTAACTCTACTACCCCATTTCGCATGATTTTGCTGTAGGGAACGCCCTCCGTGGCGTTCCGAACAGTTTGCGGAACGGCACGGAGGCCGTTCCCTACGAATATATCGATCAAAGCGTTGGTTCTTAGGCAATCTCTCAAAAAGGCAGCTTGAAAACTTCACGTGGTCCGCGTGGGATAAGCGACTCCACCCGCCTCAACCCTATAACACGACAGATCCCCTTGCAACGCGGAGGAGTCCAGATAAGATGCCCCTATCGGGTTTTTTCAAATTTTCCAGGTGTGCTGTGTCGAGTAACGAAGGCGAGCCGAGATTTTCCCTGCCGGTGCGGGTCTACTACGATGACACGGACGTCGGTGGTACGGTCTATTATGCCAACTTCCTTAGGTTCATGGAGCGAGCGCGCACCGAATGGCTACGCAGCCTGGACTTCGAGCTGGACGCACTGCGGCTGCGCGAGGGTCTGCTGTTCGTCGTGCGACACGCGGAAATCGCGTACCTACGCCCGGCAGTGTTCAACGACCTGCTGACGGTCACCGTCGACCTCCGTGCCGGCGGCAAGGCAAGCATGGATTTCGTGCAGGAGATACGCCGCACGGCAGACGCCACCCTCTGCTGCCGGGGTCGGATAAAGGTTGCCTGTATAGACGAAAAGACTCTGCGTCCCACTCGCCTACCGGAACGGCTGCTGGCGGAGATCGCCGATGTATGCTGAGCTCTCCCTGCTCGACCTAGTACTCAACGCCAGCGTCGTGGTGCAATTGGTGCTCGCGACCCTGGTGTTGGCCTCGATTATCTCCTGGACCATGATCTTCGACCGCGCCCGGGTCCTGAAGCGGGCGCGGCAGATCACGGACGATTTCGAGCAACGCTTCTGGTCCGGCGGCGACCTCGGCGCCCTTTACCGAGACCTGGAGCGGGACCCGCGGGGCGTGAGTGGGTCGGCCGCCATCTTCCGGGCCGGCTTCAAGGAGTACATGCGCTTGCGCAAGGGCG
This sequence comes from Candidatus Thiosymbion oneisti, assembly GCF_900092655.1. Lineage (GTDB taxonomy): Bacteria > Pseudomonadota > Gammaproteobacteria > Chromatiales > Chromatiaceae > Thiosymbion > Thiosymbion oneisti. Next base: position 22,714 of record NZ_FLUY01000280.1, on the reverse strand, counting down.
ACAATGGGGATCTCATGGCCGTCCTCCAGGGCACCGAGCGCTCCATGCGGGTCGCCCTGAGCCGCGAGATGGACCGCCTGGAGGTCAATCTGCCCTTCCTTGCTACCGTAGGCTCCACCAGCCCTTATGTGGGCCTGTTCGGTACCGTGTGGGGCATCATGCATGCATTCCATGCCCTAGGAAACGTCAAGCAGGCGACCCTGGCCCTGGTGGCGCCGGGCATCTCCGAGGCCCTGGTGGCAACCGCCATCGGGCTGTTCGCCGCCATCCCGGCGGTGGTCGCATACAACCGCTATGCCAACCAGGTGGAGCGGCTGAACAACCGCTACCAGGAATTCATGGAAGAGTTCTCGACTCTACTGCAACGCCAGGGGCGGGGCTGAAGGGACCTACGGGACGAATGGGAGCGCTCCGGATGCGAAGGTCGCGCCTGCACCGCCGGTTCATGTCCGAGATCAACGTCGTGCCCTACATCGACGTGATGTTGGTGTTGCTGGTGATCTTCATGGTGACTGCGCCCCTGATTACCCAGGGGGTCAAGGTCGACCTGCCCCAGGCAGACGCCGAGGTCATCTCCGAAGAGACCTCGGAGCCGGTCATCATCACCGTGGATCAGTTCGGGGACCTCTACCTGGATGTGGGTGAGGCCAAGAACCGGCCGGTGGATCGAGAGACCCTACTGGCCCGGGTCAGTACGGTGCTCAAGCACAACCCCAGGGTACCCATCATGATCAGGGGCGACGCCGCCGTGGACTATGGGCGCGTGGTGGAGGCCATGGTGCTGGCCCAGACCGCGGGGGCTCCGAGCGTCGGTCTGATCACAACCCCGCTGGAACGCCTCGGGCCCTAGTGCAGCAGTACCGATAACATGGGAATCATTTTTTTGCCGCAAATGAACGCCAATGAACGCAAATCGGTCGCAAAGGATCACACGGTCTTTTCTGTCCACAGATTACGCAGATTCTCGCAGATTGTTTCGTTTTGCGTTTATTTGCGGACAAATCTTCCGTGGGGATCCTGCCGGCTCGCTGTTATCGGTAGTTGAGAGCACCTGTACTTAAGAGATGTGGCAAATCCTGCGCAGGAACCCGCGGGCCTTCGGGGCCGCCCTGTTGCTGCACCTGATCTTGGCGGCGTTTACCCTGGTGAGTGTGGACTGGTTGGCTACCTTCGATGAGGTACGGAGCGAGCCGCGGGTTGTACAAGCCACCATCGTCAGTACTGAGGCCGTAGAGGCGAAGGTCGCGGCCCAACATCAGACGGAGGCCAAGCGCAAGGCCGAAGAGGAGGCACGACAACAGGCCGAAGCCGAACGTAAGGCCAAGGAAGCCGCTCAGCGCCGAGCGGAGGCCAAGCGTAAGGCCGAGGAGAAGGCCCGGCAACGGGCCGAAGCCGAACGCAAGGCCAAGGAAGCCGCTCAACGCCAAGCGGAGGCCAAGCGCAAGGCCGAAGAGGAGGCCCGGCAACGGGCCGAAGCCGAACGCAAGGCCAAGGAAGCCGCTCAGCGCCAAGCGGAGGCCAAGCGTAAGGCCGAGGAGAAGGCCCGGCAACAGGCCGCAGCCGAACGCAAGGCCAAGCAAGCCGCTCAGCGCCAAGCGGAGGCCAAACGCAAGGCCGAAGAGGAGGCCCGGCAACGGGCCGAGGCTGAACGCGAGGCTAAAGAAGCCGCTCAGCGCCAAGCGGAGGCCAAACGCAAGGCCAAGGAGGAGGCCCAACGCAAGGCCAAGGAGGAGGCCCAACGGGCGCGGGAGGCGGATCTGCTGGTAGCCTTGGAGGCGGAACAAGCAGCCGCCGGCGAGTTGGGCGTCTACACGAACGCGATCCGAGAGCGTATCCGCCGAAACTGGGTCCGTCAGCCGGGTATGGGGCGGGACCTCTCGTGCCTGGTAGAGGTCAGACTTATCCCGGGCGGGGAAGTGGTTCCCGCCGGTGTGCGGGTGATCCGCAGCAGCGGCAACCCGGCATTCGATCGCTCCGTGGTGACCGCTGTCTACAAGGCCTCTCCCCTACCCGTACCCTCCGGGCAGTTGTTCGGACAGTTCAGGAATCTGAGGTTGGACTTCAAGCCCTGATGGGGAGTTGCTGGTACAGCTGCGCACAAAAACCGGGAACAAAAACTACGAATCGCGCGAATCGGCGCGAAAGTTTTTTACATCGCACAGAGACACAAAGGCACAAAGAGATACAAGGATAAAAAGGGGAGCGATAGGAAGCGTCGTATCCTGGTCTTAAGATGAAAAGCTTGCGGATTTCAACGGCGACAGAGAGGCATTCTTCGTGTTTTTGAGGCTTTGTGTGAGAAAAATCGATGCGGTTCGCTGCACTCACCACATTCCTACGGGCTTTTGCGACACCTTCTCCGGGAGAGGGGTTGGGGAGAGGGGATCCAGCAATCACCAGAAGATTGGACCGGAAGGAGCCCGCGAAGGCAAACGGATGCAGGTTTAAGGAGTAAAGCGATATGAAGATTTCAATAAAGAATCTGGGCGTCATCAGACAAGCGGAGTTCACGCTTGGCAAGTTGACAATTATTTGCGGTGACAACAATACTGGCAAGACCTATGCGACCTATGCCTTGTTCGGATTTCTATTCCTCTGGCGAAATATTCTTTCCATTAAAGTACCGAATGAAGATATCCAGCGTCTCCTGAGTGAAGGCAATATCGACCTGGATCTGAACACCTACGTCGGCAAGGCAGCGGCCATATTGGAAGAGGGGTGCAAGGCGTTCACCAAACGGCTCCCACAGATTTTTGCCTCGCCGGATAAGCATTTCTCCGAGAGTCATTTTGCTATCGACCTCGACCCGAGTGACATCCAGCCAAAGCAAACCTTTGAACGCACCATGGGGGCCGCGAAAGCGCAACTCTTTTCCATTGCAAAAAAGGCCGATTCCCAATTAGTCAAGATTTCCCTGCTGGTCGAAAAAGAAAAGGTCGGAATACCACCGGACGTCATTAGCAAGACCATCAGCGATGCCTTGAAAGATATCCTTTTCGGACACCTTTTTCCGCGTCCTTTCATTGCCAGCGCGGAACGCACCGGCGCCGCGATCTTCAGAAAGGAACTCAACTTTAGTAGCTTGCTTGGAGAAACGAGTTCAATGGAAAAGAAGGGAAGCCTAGTTGATCTAATATTTGGGGCCTATAAAGATTATGCTCTGCCAGTCACGTCGAATGTTGAATTTAATAGCCGGCTCGAAGGGCTCACCAAAAAAGAGAGTTTTATTTCAAAAGACCATACAGAAATCTTGCATGACTTTGCTGACATTATCGGCGGTGACTACCTGGCAACAAAAGACGATGATATCTATTACCTTCCAAAGGGCAAGCGCGTCAGGCTGACCATGGATGAGAGCTCCAGTGCCGTGCGTTCACTCCTGGATATCGGATTCTATCTCCGCCATGTAGTCGCACCAGGCGATCTGCTCATGATCGACGAGCCGGAGCTGAATCTCCATCCGGAGAATCAACGAAGGATTGCCCGCCTCTTTGCAAGACTGGTCAACCTCGGCATCAAGGTATTCATCACGACCCATAGTGACTACATCATCAAGGAGCTGAATACCCTGATTATGCTCAATCAGGGTGGAGAACGGTTGCAGGCGCTGGCGGAACGCGAGCACTATGGAGCATCGGAGCTGCTCGCCCCTGAAAAAGTACGGGTGTACATAGCGGAAGAGGCCCTCATCGAGCCGGATGGCGCAAAAAAGCGCGGTCGATATCCGACGCTTGTTCCGGCCGATATCGACGGCAAGTATGGAATAGAGGCCAGGAGTTTCGATAAGACCATAGAGGATATGAACCGCATCCAGGAAGAAATCGTCTGGGGGGATGATGAATCATGATGGACATGGACATCCTCTCCCAGATGATCCGGGATACCGCGCTGGTGCCGCTGCAAGAAGATTATGGCAAACCACTCGTCAGGCTTCGCGAACCCCAAGCGCCCGATTCCAGTGCGACCATTCGCAGTCTGCCGGCCGATGCGATAGTAATCAAAGTGGACGCCTTTCGCTCACCGGATGACATCTTCAAAGGGCTGCATGGTGAATGCAAACGTGCTGATTACGTCATCATCAGTGCGGAAAGGAAATGTATCCTGTATATCGAGATCAAGCGTACTAAGGATGCATGGAACCAGATCGTTAAACAGCTGATGGGAACCCAGTGTTTTATCAAATATTGTCAAGAAGTCGGCAAGGTATTCTGGGATGAAAGTTCCTTCCTGGCTGGCTATAAGAATCGCTTCATCAGCATCGGTCACACGAACATTGCCAAGAGAAAAACGAGGATCACAAGGATAGAAAAGCAGCATGATACTCCCGATCGGGCCATGAAAATCGACTGGCCGAACTACCTTCAATTTAACCGGCTCGCTGGCTTGGCAGCATAATCGGTGAGGGTGATGTCTTCTGGCGCCTAGCACCCGGCTTCAACCGATATTGCGGATTTATAGTATCTTCTGGCTCACACACCTCAGCGTTTAGTGGTCGATAACCGGTGATTGGTGACCACTAGCCACTGATCACTAAAAAAACAACCCATGAAACCACTGTCCGTTCTCTCGCTACTGTTCCTGCTGATCTGGTCGATCGGGGTCCAGGCCCGCCTCACCATCGAGATCACCGGTGGCACCGAAGGGGCCCAGCCCATCGCCATCGTCCCTTTCGCGCGACCTGAGGGCGGCGGGGTGCTTGCCGAAGATGTGGCAGCCGTTATTGCGGCCGATCTGGCCCGAACCGGGCGTTTCCGGCCCATGCCCCGCCGTGACATGATGGCTACCCCCCACACAGCTGAGGAGGTGGACCTGCGCGACTGGCGCCTGGTGGCGATGGACAATCTGGTCATCGGCAAGGTCGAGCGGGCGGCCGTAGGCGGCTACGACATCAGCTGCGTCCTGTTCGACGTCTTTCGCGGTAAGCAGCTGGCGGCCATGACCTTTACCAGCCGCGCTTCGGAGCTGCGGTATACCGCGCACCGGATCGCCGACATGATCTACGAGCGGCTGACCGGCACTCCGGGGGTCGCCGCCACCCGTATCGCCTATGTGACCTCCGATGGAAATCGAGGCGGCCAACGGGTCAAGCTCGAGGTGGCGGACGCGGACGGCCACAATCCGCAGACCATCGTGTCCTCCCGTGACCCCATCATGTCCCCGGCCTGGTCACCGAACGGCCGTCAGCTGGCCTATGTCTCCTTCGAGAATCGCCGGACCGCCATCTACCTCCAGGAGCTGGCCACGGGCCGACGGGAACGAATCGCAGGCTTCAAGGGCATCAATGGGTCCCCGACCTGGTCGCCGGATGGCCGCAGCTTGGCCATGACCCTGTCGAGGGACGGTAACCCGGAGATCTATGTCTTGGATCTGGTCAGCCGCAACCTGCGTCAGGTTACGGACCACTTCGCCATCGACACCGAACCCGCCTGGTCGCCTGACGGCAGCCACATCATCTTTACCTCCAACCGCGGCGGGAGTCCTCAGATCTATCGCATCCCGGCCACCGGGGGGACCGCGGCGCGGGTCACCTTCGAAAACGACTATAATGGCCGCGCCTCCTATGCGCCGGACGGCCGTTCCATCCTGTGCGTGACCCGGATCGACGGCAGCTTTCGCATCGGCCTGTTGGATTTGAATACCGGGACGATGCGGTCGCTGAGCAGCGGCAGGTTAGACGAGTCCCCGAGTTTTGCTCCCAACGGCACCATGGTAATTTATGCGACACTGCATGGTGGCCGAAGCATTCTGTCCGCGGTCTCGGTGGATGGGTCCGTCAGCCAACGGTTGTCTCAGGGGCTGAGCGACGTGCGCGAGCCGGCCTGGTCCCCCCTGTTGCGTTAGCCCTGCTTGCTAATAGGGGCTAATAGGAGACAGTGGTACCGATCCGAACGGCTTGTGGCTGCCTTGGATGGATTTGGCTACGCAACCCGATTCGCCGTAACCTAGTATGGCAATACCGAAGTACCGATAACATGGGAAACATTTTTTTGCCGCAAATGAACGCCAATCGATCGCAAAAGATCACATGATCTTTACTGTCCGCAGATGACGCAGATGCTCACGGATGGTTGCGTTTTTAATCTGTGAAAATCCGTGTGATCCGCGGATAGATCGAAGCAACCGCATCATTTTCCCATACTCAATCCGAACCTCGGCAGTTCCGCTGTTTACCGCCAATCAACGCAAATCGGTCGCAATCGGCCCGCTGTCATCGACGGTTCTTGATCCCTCACCCAGATGAAAATGAGCTTGCACAAGACGCTCGGTACGACGCTGATCGCACTGTCGGCGGTCCTCTCATTGAGCGGTTGTCCCACCCAGCCCATCGACCGGCAAGCGCCGACGGGTTCCACCGTTAGAGGACCCGCCGGTACCGCCGTTGCGTCCCCCCCAGGTAGGCAAGGCGGGTACCGGGCGGCAGACCTGAAGGATCCATCGAGCCCCCTCGCTCAGCGTACAATCTACTTTGAATATGACAGTAGCGACATACAGCCCCAGTTCCTCCATATCCTACGCGCCCATGCGTCCTATCTGGCTGCGGATTCCGCCGCCTCGGTGACCCTGGACGGCCATACCGACGAACGCGGTACCCGGGAGTACAACCTGGCCCTGGGAGACCAACGCGCGGGCACCGTGCGCAGCTTCCTGCTCGCTGAAGGGGTGCCGGACAGCCGGCTCCGCACCATGAGCTACGGCGAGGAGCGCCCCCTAGACCCGGATCACGACGAGTCCGCCTGGGCCTTGAACAGGCGCGTCGAGCTGGTCTATTGAGATAGCGGTGATGAGCTTGCGGGCAATCCTCTCCGTTTTGGTCTGCATCTTGATACCGGCGTTCTCGGTTGCCGCCGATCAGCGCCTATCCGACCTGCTGCTGCAGATTCAACGCCTGCAACAGGAAGTGCAGCGATTACACGGTCGGGTCGATTTACAGGAGCACGCGCTTTCCACCCTGAAACGCCGGCAACGGGAACAATACCTGGACCTGGACGCACGCCTGCGGGATCGATCGGCAGGCACCTCGCCCCCACCGGCGTCCGGGAATACCATTGGTAGGGAAGCCTTACAGGCACCGCAAGATCTGGCCGCGGCTGATGCGCCATCGACACACTCCCCGCCGGTTTCGGGTACGCCGAACGAGGAACAGCAGGCCTACCATAACGCCTTCGATCTACTCAAGCAGCGCCGCTATGGAGAGGCGGTACGGGGATTCGAAGACCTGCTGGCACGCTATCCGAACGGCGAGTTTGCGGACAATGCACGTTATTGGCTGGGTGAGACCAACTATGTCAAGCGCGACTATGCGACTGCGCTGACCCAATTTCAGCGCGTAACAACAGACTATCCACTGAGTCCCAAGGTTTCGGCATCCCTGTTGAAAATCGGTTACATCCACTACGAGAAAGGCGATTGGCAACGGGCGCGCAGAATATTGCAGAACATGATCGAGAGGTTTCCGGATACCACCGAGGCACGTCTGGCTGCAAGCCGCCTCGAACGCATGACCCGCGAGGGGCATTGAGTGCGATTTTGGTAATTCTTCTGCGCTGTTGCGGTTCACAATCTACTCCATGACCAGAGGCGGCTTAGCCGGCAAATCGGTTAAGATTGGCCTAATTGAGTCACGCATCGACATCGACCCGGATCCGGACCACAATGAGCGGGCCGGACACGAGCAGACGTATCCTGTGTTTGCGTTCATCTGCGTCGGAAGCTATCCGGGGTTATGAGACGAGGTCCGATTGGTTATCGAACGTGAAGCGGCAGCGGGCAATGGGTCGTTGGTTTCCCGGCACCGGCTTGGAGTAAAGAAAGACGATGCAAGTAGCAGTGGAAAACGGGCAAGGGCTGGAGCGGCGGATGACCGTCGGCCTGGAAGCGGATCAGGTCGATGCCGAGGTGGAAAAGCGCCTGCGTGAATTCGCCCATTCCGCCAGGGTGCCGGGATTCCGCCCCGGCAAGGTGCCGCTGAAGGTCTTGCGTCAGCGTTACGGTGGGCAAATGCGCCAAGAAGTCTTCGGCGAGCTGATGCGAACCAGCTTTTCCGAGGCCGTTGCCAAGGAGGAACTGCGACCGGTTGGGGTTCCGCGGATCGAACCCGACATGGATGTGTCCGCCCGGCGCTATGCCTATAGGGCGGTGTTCGAGGTATTGCCCCGGTTCGAGCTGGGTCGTCTGGACGGCAAGACCCTCAAGCGGCCGGTGGCCGAGGTGGCGGATGCGGATCTGGAGGCCATGCTCATGCGGTTGCGTGAGCAGCAAAGGACCTGGTCGGTCGTGGAACGTCCGGCCCAGTTAGGCGATCGACTCAAGATCTCCTATACCGGAACGCTGGACGGCGAGCCGTTCGAGGGGAGTTCTGAGGAAGACGGCCGGATCGAGCTCGGTCTCGGGGACATGCTCCCCGGTTTCGAAGAGGGTCTGATGGGGGTACAGGCGGGGGACGAGCGACGGCTGGACCTCACTTTTCCGGATTTTCCGGACCAGCATCCGTCCGAACACTTGAGTGGGAAGACGGTCGTCTTCACTGTCCGGGTCGGCGAAGTTGCCGAACCGGTGCTGCCTGAGCTGAATGCGGATTTTGCGAGAGGCTTGGGTTTCCCGGATGGAGACCTGGACGGGTTCCGCCTGGAGCTGCGCCAGAACATGGAGCGTGAGCTTAAGGAGTTGATCCAGGCCAGGGTCAAAGAGCAGGTCATGGACCTGTTGTTGGAAGTAAACCGGATCGACCTTCCGGAGGCCCTTGTCCGGGAGGAGATCGGGGCACTCAAGCAGCGGATTCGTCGGAATTTGAGAGGCAGTAACTTCGAGCTCCCCGATGACCTGTTTCGGGATCGGGCCAGGCGGCGGGTGGCGCTCGGTCTGATTGTCGGTGAGCTCATCAAGGCCAACGGCATCGAGGTCGATCCGAAACGGGTACGGGAGATGGTGGAAGGTTTGGCCTCGACCTACGAAAATCCACAGCAGGCCATCGACTATTTCTATGCCGACCAGGAACGCCTGGCGCCGGTAGAGTCCCTCACCCTGGAGAACCAGGTGGTCGACTGGGTGCTGGACCAGGTAACGGTCGAGGACGAACCGACGACCTTCGAGAAGCTGAGCACGCCCGCGGCCGTCGAATGAGATCCGCGGTCGCCATTGCTCAGGTTCCAGGGTGTAGGATGCGGTGAGCGCCCTACCGACTACTCCAGGGATGCCTGCCTGTACCGGCAGCACGGCAGATGGGGCACGGCAGACGGGGGTAGGCCGCGAACCGCATCGATCAGGAAGCCGATGAGGGGCAGCTGTTGACTGGAAGCCTGGTCGGTGGGCATTGCAGTCACACGGAATAGGGCCACACGCGGACCCTGAACTATGAATGTAAGCGGTACGACGAACAACTTATGAGTACAGTTTCCGACCACAATGGGTGGGACCCGAAAAACCTCGGATTGGTCCCCATCGTCATCGAGCATACGGCGCGTGGGGAGCGTTCTTTCGATATCTACTCGCGCCTGCTCAAGGAGCGCGTCATCTTCCTCGTCGGGCCGGTGGAAGACTATACGTCGAACCTGGTGGTCGCCCAACTCCTCTTCCTGGAGTCGGAGAACCCCGACAAGGATATCCACCTCTACATCAACTCGCCCGGAGGTACGGTGACCGCCGGGCTGGCCATCTATGACACCATGCGCTTCATCCGACCGGACGTGAGCACCATGTGTATCGGTCAGGCGGCCAGCATGGGTGCCCTGTTGCTGGCCGGGGGTGCCACCGGAAAACGCTTTTGTCTGCCGCACTCGCGGATGATGATCCATCAACCCCTGGGGGGCTTTCAAGGCCAGGCGACGGACGTGGACATTCACGCCCGCGAGATACTGCACATTCGTGATCGCCTCAACCGGATCCTCTCCCACCATACCGGGCAGCCGGTGGAGAAGGTCGCGGAGGACACGGAGCGGGACCGTTTCATGGGCGGCGAGGAGGCCATGGAATATGGTCTTGTCGACAAGGTCCTCGCCGAACGGGAGGCGGCTTCTACAGCTAGGTCGGATTAGGGCACGCACTGCCGCGTTGAGGTGTGAAAGCCGGTCTGAACGCGCCGTGATCCGACAAAAACTTTTTTAATCCGCAGATTACGCAGATTTCCGCAGAACAGATATTCTCAACCACCGATAACAGTGAATCAGCAACCTCCTCAGGGAAGAACCAAAAGGATGTTCGGCATAATAAATTAAGCGATCATGATTGAAAAAGTATTACTTCTTATCGTTAGTTTTCTTCTCACAGGAATACTTGGTGGATTCTGGGTGCACCGATTGAAACGTAGGTCATGGTCAGAGGAAACGAAGCATGCTCTCTATCAGGCTCGATATAGTGAGGGAGTAGAGTTCTTGGATGATCTATCGGTTTTGGTGGGCCATCGATTCTTTTTGCTGCAGAGGCTCATGTGGGCGATAGAGTCTGGAGATGATGAAAGAATTGAAAATAGAGAAGCATCATATCTTAAAGTGGTAGAAGAATGGAATTCTAAGTTTTGGCGTAATCGTAACAAAATAAGATTGCTTGTAGGAGAAGAGCAATCAAATCATTTTCTGGATTATCGCGATGATAACGCAAGAGGTAAGCCTAAAAGCCTGCACTATAAGTTTGTAATCGCTCATAGAGCTGTGATTCAAGCAAAGGCTAACAAAGAGGATATTAATACCGCAGTCAGGCAGGTTACAGAGCTGAATTGGAAGTGCTCAGTATTTCTTGAGCGTCTTACCTCTGAGTTTTTAAGTAGAGCAACAGAAATCCAGTTACTAACAGTACCTGAGTTACCTGGTAGTGCCGAACAAGCGCATTCAGCGGACGCGCCAAAGGCGCGTGCCGCTGATGTGTAGCGTTATCGGTATTTCAGCACCACTGTACGGGTAGATTCTCTGGAGGATACTGCACATGAGTCTGCGTAGGGCGGATAAGCTTGCGCCATCCGCCGTCGGCCAGTTACCTTCGTCGCTGGCCTAACCCGACCTATGGGCTTCCCGCACGAACTGCATCGATGAGCTGCCGGTAACATGACAAAGTCGATATCTTTATTCAACCACAAAGGCGGAGTCAGCAAGACGACGACGACCTTTAATCTCGGTTGGGTTCTGGCTAACCATAATAGAAAGGTGCTTATTGTCGACCTCGATCCGCAATGCAATCTTACCGGGCTTGTGTTGGGATATGGTGCCGTTGAAAATGAAAAAATGGAAAGTTTCTATTCAAGCAGAGAAAACCTGACAATGAAGCCGATAGTGGAAGCTGCAATAAAAGGGGCCGAGCCGGATATTTTCATAAAATCAGAAAACGGAAAACTCTTTCCAACGGAGAACCCGGACTTGTTCTTGCTTCCCGGACATTTGAATACCTCTGACCTCGATTCACAAATCAGCGTTTCACTGAAAATAGCATCTGGAGTGCCGGCCACCAAAAATGTACCTGGTATGCTCCCTGAAATATTGCATAAAATTTCAAAACGAGAAGATATTGATTATATTATATATGATTTAAGCCCTAATGTTGGCGGATTGAATGAAATCATGGTTATGTCGAGCGATTACTTTATTATACCGACATCCCCGGATTATTTCTGTTTACAAGCCATAGGATCCCTTGAAAAAAATATAAGAAAATGGCATAAAGATGTTATCCGATTTATAGAGGACAATGATTTCTCCGTGGCAAATTTTCCGATACATAATAGCCCGAAATTTTTAGGCGCTATCCAACAACGGTATCGGCCACGAAAGGAAAAGCCAGCTAAATCCTTCCAAAAATGGATAGATATAATAAGAGAATCGATAAATGACAGTCTCGTTCCGTCGCTTGAAGAAATAGATTGTGTGATTGATGGAAAGAAGATGGACCTGGCATTAAAGAATACGGATCTGAAACCGTATGATTTGGCGCATATACCAGACTTCAATTCTTTGATAGCTATAAGCCAACAAGTATCAAAACCGGTATTTTCGTTAACCGACAGTGAAATTGCCGAGGTCGGGAAAGTTTTTGGTCATGCGGAAGAAACAATGCAGGTCAGTAGAGACAATTTTAATCGTGTTTTTACCGACTTAGGCGAAAGAGTATTGAGTTTGACATCGTAACCGTAAGAGTCCCTCTCCCGCCGAGGGTATCGCAAAAACGTGGCGTCAGCTGCCAGTCCGTGAAATTCAAACCACAGAGGACACAGAGAACGCAGAGAATTGGCCGATTCCTTTCCCTGCGTTCTCTGTGGTTCGAAATGACTTTTACGACACCCTCCCGCCGGGAGAGGGGTTGGGGCTCGGCAAGTCCGTAGGGCGGGTTAGGTGCGTACGCCAAGCACCGTGATCGCCGTGGCGGTGGGCGCGCCGTCACCCGTCGGAGGGCGGCCCGTCGGTCGGGTCGGGCAGGGCGATGGAGGTGGCTGGCATACGGCGGATGGCGCAAGCTTATCCGCCCTACGCGGGCTAGTACAGATGCTTTAATAACGATAACATTGAACTAACAGGATCTTCACGGAAGATTTAGCCGCAAATGAACGCAAATGAATCAAGAACCGTCGATGATGGCGAATCGGTCTCGACTGATTCTATGTTGATTGATGGTAAAAAGCGGAACCGCCGAGGTTCGGATTGAGTATGGGAAAATGATCCGGTCGCTTCGATCTATCCACAGATTTTCACAGATTAAAAACGAAACAATCTGTGAGCATCTGCGCCATCTGCGGACAGACAAAGATCATGTGACCTTATTACAACCGATTTGCGTTCATTGGCGTTCATTCGCGGCAAAAAATGACTCCTATACTATCGGTATTTCAGCACCACTGTACGAGTAGATTCTTCGGAGAACACTGCACATGAGTGGCAACAACCGCGGCAAGAACCACGATGCCAAGCTGCTTTACTGCTCGTTCTGCGGCAAGAGCCAGCACGAGGTGCGGAAGCTGATCGCAGGTCCCTCGGTTTTTATCTGCGACGAATGCGTCGATCTGTGCAACGACATCATCCGCGAGGAGATCGAGGAGAGTGTGGGCGAGGCGACCAGCAAGCTGCCCAAGCCCCGCGAGATCAAGGAAATCCTGGATCAGTACGTCATCGGTCAGGAGCAGGCGAAGAAGGTGCTCTCGGTCGCCGTCTACAACCATTACAAACGGCTCGAGGCCGGTGATATCAAGGAAGATATCGAGATCGCCAAGAGCAATATTCTGCTCATCGGCCCCACGGGTTCCGGCAAGACGCTGCTCGCCGAGACCCTGGCGCGACTGCTGAACGTCCCCTTCACGATCGCCGATGCCACCACCCTGACCGAGGCAGGCTATGTGGGCGAGGACGTGGAGAACATCATTCAGAAGCTGTTGCAGAAGTGTGACTATGATGTGGAGAAGGCCCAGACGGGCATCGTCTATATCGACGAAATCGATAAGATCTCGCGCAAATCGGATAATCCCTCCATCACCCGCGACGTATCCGGAGAGGGGGTGCAGCAGGCCCTGCTGAAGCTCGTCGAGGGCACCGTCGCTTCGATACCGCCCCAGGGTGGGCGTAAGCATCCGCAGCAGGAGTTTCTGCAAGTGGATACCGCCAACATCCTGTTTATCGTCGGGGGGGCCTTTGCCGGTCTCGAGAAGGTGATCCGCACTCGCTCGAAAAAGGGAGGGATCGGCTTCGCGGCAGAGGTACAGGGTGAGGATGACCAGAAGAAGATCGGCGAGCTCCTGCGTGAGGTTGAGCCGGAGGACCTCATTCGCTACGGCTTGATCCCTGAATTCGTCGGTCGCCTTCCGGTCATCGCCACGCTCGAAGAGCTGGACGAAGCGGCCTTGAGGCGTATCCTTATCGAGCCCAAAAATGCACTGACCAAGCAATACGCCCGGCTCTTCGAGATGGAAGGGTGCGGCTTGGAGCTGCGCGACGATGCCCTGACGGCAATCGCACACAAGTCGATGGATCGCAAGACCGGCGCCCGTGGCCTGCGCACCATCATGGAGCAAGCCCTCCTCGACATCATGTACGACTTGCCGTCGATGGACAATGTGAGCAAGGTGGTCGTCGACGGCTCGGTCATTTCAGGCGAGAGCGACCCCTTCATCATCTACGATGGGGGCGACCAACAGCTCGCCGCGTCGGACTGACCGGGTGATCGGGTCGACGCATTCAGGTCGCAGAGTGCCGGTTCAGGCGACCCGGCCACAGGTGGGGCCGAAAGGGTGTTGAAGTAAGACTCCGGGCGCCCGAACTTAGCTTTCCCGAACAGACGCAATATTCTTAACTTCCGTTTTGCCTATTCTTTCGGTACTGTCGGGACCGGAGCCCAAGGCCCAGGATGGCACACCAAAGAGGCGAGACATCAGCTGAGCACAGAGTTTCCATGGCCCAGAACGATATACCCGGCTCTATAAATAAGGTCGTTTCCCAGGACGTACCGGTTTTGCCGCTGCGCGATGTGGTGGTCTACCCTCACATGGTCATTCCGTTGTTTGTCGGCCGCGAAAAATCCATCCGGGCGCTCGATAGCGCGATGGTGAACGATAAGCAGATCCTCTTGGTCGCACAGAAGAGCCCGGATGTGGACGACCCGGGAGTCAAGGATTTATATGGTGTGGGAACTCTGGCCAGCATCCTGCAGCTGCTCAAGCTTCCGGACGGTACCGTCAAGGTGCTGGTGGAGGGCAATCAACGGGCGCAAATCGACACCTTCATCACCACTGAAGACGCCTTCTCCGCCAATATCCTGCTCCTGGTCGAGGTCATGGAGGCGGACGAGCGGGAGCAGGAAGTCCTGATGCGCTCGGCCATCGGCCTGTTCGACCAATATGTCAAGCTCAACAAGAAGGTCCCCCCCGAGGTATTGACGTCCTTATCGAGCATCGATGTGGCCGGCCGGCTGGCCGATACCATGGCCGCTCACATGTCCCTGAAGCTGGACGAGAAGCAGCGCGTCCTGGAAGTGATCGAGGTGCAGTCCAGGCTCGAGCATCTCATGGGCCTCATGGAGGCGGAGAACGACATCCTCCAGATGGAGAAGCGGATCCGGGGCCGAGTGAAGCGGCAGATGGAGAAGAATCAGCGGGAGTACTATCTCAACGAGCAAATGAAGGCCATCCAGAAGGAACTGGGCGAGATGGACGAGGCCCCCAGTGAAATCGATGATCTGGGCAAGCGCATCGAAGCGGCGGGCATGCCCAAGGGCGTGAAGGCCAAGGCGCAGTCGGAGCTCAACAAGCTCAAACTCATGTCCCCCATGTCCGCGGAGGCCGCAGTCGTTCGCAACTATGTGGACACTCTGATCAACGTGCCCTGGAAGAAACGCACGCGCATCCGTAACGATATCAAGGTTGCCGAAGCGGTGTTAGAGGCCGATCACTACGGATTGGAGAAGGTCAAGGAGCGGATCCTCGAGTACTTGGCCGTACAGCAGCGGGTACGCAAGCTCAAGGGGCCGATCCTGTGTCTCGTCGGTCCCCCCGGGGTCGGCAAGACCTCACTGGGACACTCGATTGCGCGGGCCACCAACCGCAAGTTTGTGCGTATGTCCTTAGGGGGTGTGCGCGACGAAGCGGAGATCCGCGGCCACCGGCGCACCTATATCGGTGCCTTGCCGGGGAAGATCATCCAGAATCTATCCAAGGTGGGATCGCGTAACGCACTCTTCCTCCTGGACGAGATCGACAAGATGGCCATGGACTTCCGGGGCGATCCGGCGTCCGCGTTGCTCGAGGTGTTGGACCCGGAGCAGAACCACACCTTCAACGATCACTACCTGGAGGTGGATTTCGACCTCTCGGAGGTGATGTTCGTGGCGACGGCGAATACCCTCAATATTCCGCCAGCCCTCTTGGATCGCATGGAAGTGATCCGTCTTTCCGGTTATACGGAGGACGAGAAGCTCGCGATCGCCGATCGCTATCTCATCCCCAAGCAGATGAAGAACAATGGTCTCGAAAAAGCAGAGATCGCCATCCGCGAGAGCACGGTTCGGGACATTATCCGCTACTATACGCGCGAGGCCGGTGTGCGCAACCTGGAGCGGGAGCTCTCGAAGATCTGCCGTAAGGTCGTCAAGGATATACTGCTCAAGAAGCGCGTTTCCTCGGTGGTCGTAACCCCCAAAGCACTTGAAAAATACCTGGGGGTGCAGCGGTACCGTTTCGGGCGCGCGGACGCGTTCGATCAGGTGGGTCAGGTCACGGGCCTGGCCTGGACAGAAGTGGGGGGTGAGCTGCTGCGGATCGAATCCACCCTGGTCCCGGGCAAGGGCAAGTTCACCTACACCGGGCAGCTTGGAGACGTGATGCAGGAATCGATCCAGGCAGCCATGACCGTGGTGCGCAGCCGCGCCCAGGCCTTAGGGATCGATCTGGAGTTCCACCAGAAGCTCGATGCCCATATCCATGTTCCCGAAGGCGCGACGCCGAAGGATGGACCCAGCGCTGGAGTGGCCATGTGCACGGCCCTAGTCTCCGCCCTGATCAAGGTCCCCGTGCGCTCGAATGTGGCCATGACCGGAGAGATCACCCTGCGGGGCGAGGTGTTACCTATCGGGGGACTGAAAGAGAAACTACTGGCCGCTCATCGCGGCGGGATAGATACGGTAGTCATCCCCCAGGAGAACGCACGCGACCTGACCGAAATTCCCAGGAATATCAAGCAGAATCTGGATATTCGGCCGGTGCGCTGGATAGACGAGGTGCTGGATATCGCCTTGAGCGAGCTGCCTGAAGTGAAGGCAGCCGACCCGGAGGCAGCGGAGCCGGCCAAGGCCGAAGCGTGTGAACCGACACCGGAGGCCGCCAAGGAGCAGGGTATAGGTGCGCGAACCCATCACTGAACTCTGAACTAAACTGTAAGAGCCTGTCTGGCTTACGACTGTTCTACTGCGGAATCGAGAAGGACCGGTCAGATTTCCCGCTCGATCTCGTTAAATAGGTCCACTATTCGCCTCGATCGAGCGCAAAATCTTATCTTTTGCCCCTCGATCCCTCGCTACGAACGCGTAAGCCAGACAGGCTGTAAGCGATAGGATATAGTTGTGAGCGACCGGTAAGCATGCTGCAACTCAGGTGCGGAACCGGCGTCGGTTGACAGCTATAGGGGTGACCGCTATAGAGTCAGCGGACGCGAGAGCGGTATTCAGGGTCGGATCCAACGAGGTATTGGATGGGCCCTTAAACTCAACAGGGGAGGGGGGATGAATGAACAAGTCGAATCTTGTCGAGGTAATGGCGGAGGCAGCGGACATTTCCAAGTCGGCAGCAGGTAGGGCCTTGGATGGCTTGACGGATGCCATCGCCGTCGCGTTGAAGGAGGGAGACACCGTATCGGTGATCGGTTTCGGCACCTTTTCCGTAAAGGAGCGGGCAGCGAGGACGGGACGCAATCCCCAAACAGGTGAGACAATCGAGATCGCCGCCTCGAAAGTACCGACGTTCAAGGCTGGAAAGGCGCTGAAGGATGCAGTACAATAAAGTATCGTCTTCCGGGTGCTTAGCTCAGCCGGGAGAGCATCGCCCTTACAAGGCGAGGGTCGCAGGTTCGAGCCCTGCAGCACCCACCAGGCGGGCACGGAGTGCCGAGTAAGCATGGAGTGGTAGTTCAGTTGGTTAGAATATCGGCCTGTCACGCCGAGGGTCGCGGGTTCGAGTCCCGTCCACTCCGCCAAAAAATGACAGAACCGGCATCGAGGAGGCGGGGTATCCTGTGGGATACCCCGTTTTCGTTGGGGCCGCGTGTGGGTAGTGCCTAATGTGTAGTGATGAGCTTGCTACTGAGCCTTTTCCCTTTTCGATGGGATGACTACACGATCACTACATATTAAGTACTATCCGCGTGTGAACAGCCCCGAGGATTTCCAAAGCAATCAGCCATGTTGCAGACGATTCGAGAACGTGCCCAGGGTTGGATCGCCTGGGTGATCGTAATCTTCATCAGCATTCCCTTCGCGCTTTGGGGTATCCAGTCCTATCTGGGGGTCGGCGCAGAGCCGGTAGTGGCGACGGTCAACGGGGTCGAGATCACCGAACGCGAGCTCGACGATCACTACCGGGGGTTCAAGGCCCGACTGCGGGACCGGCTGGGGGCTGCCTACCGTCCGGAGCTGTTCGACGACAACGCAATGCGGGGCCAGGTGCTCGATCAGATGATTCGGGACAGTCTTCTGATGCAAACCGCCGAGGATCTGGGGTTGCGTGCCTCGGATCGGGAGCTGCGTGGCTCCATCCTGAGCGACCCTGCGTTTCAGAAGGACGGGCAGTTCGACAACCCAACCTACGAACGCATGCTCGAGCTACAGGGCATGGTTCCCCACCAGTTCGAGGACGAGCTACGCCGGCAAATCGTGGGTACCCAGCTATTGCGGGCCATCGTTGCCACGGAGATCCTGCCGGACAGAGCGCTCGAAGCGGCCGTTCAGCTCGATCGTCAACAACGGCGTCTGAGTTTCATCCGTGTGCCCAAGTCCGCCTTCCTGAGCGAAGAGCCGGTTTCCGACGAGGAGGTTACCGCCTACTACGAGTCGAACCGGTCGCGGTTTCAAATTCCGGAGCGGATACGGATCCAATACCTGGTGTTGGATGCCAGATCCATTGCTCCACCCGAGGTTCCCGGTGAGCAGGAATTGCGCGAGCACTACGAAGCGGAGAAGGACCGCTTCACCCAGCCTGAAAGGCGTCGTGTGCGTCATATCCTGATCGCCCTGGACGCGGGGGCCGACGCGGCGCAAGAAGACGCGGCTAAGGCGGCTATCGCAGAGATCCGGGAGCGGATTGCGGGTAGAGAGGGCTTTGCCGCCTTAGCAAAGGAGCTGTCCCAGGACCCGGGATCGGCGGCGCAAGGCGGGGACCTCGGATTCATCGAGCAGGGGTTGCTGGACCCGGCCCTCGATCAGGCTGCATTTGCCCTCGACCCGAGCCAACTCAGCGAGGTCATCCGCAGCCGCTTCGGCTACCACCTGATCGAGGTCACCGGAATCGATCCGGGGGAGACCAAGCCCTTCGAAGCGGTGAAGCCTGAGCTCATCGCTGACCTGGAGCAGCGTGGTAACGAAGGCCTGTTTTTCGAGTCGACCGAGCGTCTGGCCAACCTCAGCTATGAGTCGCCGGACAGTCTGGAGCCCGCGGCTGAGGCCCTTGGCCTTGAGCTTCAGACCAGCGGTTGGATCGATCGCTCCGGTGGGGAAGGCATCCTGGCTTACCCCAAGGTGCTCGGCGCCGCCTTCAGCGATGAGGTGCTCCTGGAAGGTAACAACAGTGATCTCATCGAACCCGATCACGACCAGCTGCAGGCGGTTGTACTGCGCGTACTAGAGCACGAAGAGGCAACCGCCAAACCCCTGGACGCGGTCCGCGACGAGATCGTGACCATCCTGCGCGACAAGCAGGCCGCGGATGTGGCCGCTGCCAAGGCCACTGAACTGGCGGATGCCCTGACCGCCGGCGGGACCCTATCAGTGATCGCCGGGGACTACCAGGTGGAGGACTTCGGGTTAGTCGCGCGGGATGCGGAGCAGATACCGGCACAAATCCTCGATTTCGCCTTTACCCTGAGTCGCCCGAATCGAGGCAGCGAAAACTACGGCAGTCTGTCCCTGAATAGCGGGGATGGTGCCGTGGTGATCCTGACCGAAGTCGTGGACGGCTCCCTTGAGGACCTGGACGAGGCGACCCGTGACCAGATACGCAAGGGTCTGACGCGGGACATTGGCCGCGCCTACTACGAGAACCTGTTGGTAGATCTGGAGAGCCGGGCCGATATCACCCGCAGCTCGTTAGGGAAAGTGACGGAAGAAGAATAGAGAAAGAAAAGCACGATTAATCCAGTACTCTGGGCTTATCCCGTTCATGATCCACAATACAAAAGAAACCGAAAGGACGGTCGGTGTTGTTTTTTATCTGATGGGGCTGATGTGGAGCTATGTAAGCAATGTCATTCACTTTCAAATCAAGAGTCCTGCTCCCAGCAATAAGCGTACCCGAACCTCGGATTCCTATAATCACATGTTCATGCTTATGGGTTTCATAACTGGTGTAACCTTTAGGCTGAACTTCAAAGTAACGAACATCAAAGGCTGTTTTCTCACCAAATTTGCCTGTTAGCTCTATGCGCTTGACACTATGGAAGCTGTTCCCGCTGGTATTTTTATAATTGTCGGGTCCCGGATGATTGCGCGGACTTTTTTTAAACAGCTGGGGCTGCTGTGCGTACCATTCTTGGAGTGTCTGAAGGGGCGTTTTGTGTTGCAAGTTTTTCTGCGGGATGTGGTAATTATACAGGTAGACGAAACCGTTGGTCCTGCGATTCGTTCCACCTGGCCCGCTATCTCTTTAACGGTCAATGGCTTGGACGTCAGCGATAGAACCTGAAAGATGGCGTCTCTCACTTGTCCGGGGAAATTTCTGGTAGTTTGCCGTTCCATTGGGCGATATGGTAGACGTCCAGACGTCCTATAGTCAACGCAGAACTCTACCTTGGTCAAATCGAGTAGGGTCGAGTAGCTAAGGGCTGTTAACATTGATCCGCTGCGGTGATGGCGCCTGGTGGAAGATACATACTAAGAGCCTGTCTGGCATACGGCTGTTCGACTACGGAATCGAGAAGGTACAGAATCGAAGAGGCCCGGTCAGCTTTCCCACTCGATTTCGTTAAATAGGCCCGCTATTGCCTCAATCGAGCGGAAAATCCGCCTCGACCCCTTGATCTCTCGCCACGAACGCGTAAGCCAGACAGGCTCTAAAGTGCGAAGGCGCGCAGATGTGAGCATGGTCAAGTCGAATCCGTAGCGTTCGCCTGCTCCGTAACGCATGACGGATTTCTCCTTTACGTTCTTTTGTTCCGCAACTTTAGACATACCGGCGTCGATACAGGATTATCCTGCCGGGTTCAATCCCGATTGCTTCGGTTGCCAGGAGGCATGATGCGGCTTATTCTGCCCCGCATTGGCTCGGCACTCCTGGTGGTCTTCGGCGTCTGCACCCTGGTGTTCCTGCTGATCCATCTGGTGCCGGGTGATCCGGTGGAGGCCATGTTGGGGGAAAGCGCCCGACCGGCGGATCGGCAGGCATTGCGCGCCGCCTTGGGTCTCGACCGACCGTTGGGCGAGCAGTATCTGCGTTATCTCGGCGGGCTGGTCCGTCTGGATCTGGGTCAGTCGTTCCAGTTTCAGCGCCCGGTGGCGGACCTGCTCGCCGAACGTATCCCCGCGACCCTGGAGCTGGCCGGGACCGCCCTGGCCCTGGCCCTGGCAGTGGCGGTTCCACTCGGGGTGTTGGCGGCACGGAATCAGGGCGGGGCGCTCGACTCCGGGGCCATGGGCCTGTCTCTGCTCGGTATCTCTATCCCCAATTTCTGGCTCGGGCCCCTGTTGATCCTGGTCTTTTCCCTGTGGCTCGGTTGGACCCCGGTGAGCGGGCGCGACGGCCCGGTGAGCCTGATCCTACCCGCTATCACCCTGGGCTCGGGGCTGGCGGCTGTCCTGGCACGCATGGTGCGCGGTAGCGTGCTGGAGGTATTGGGGGAGGACTATGTCCGCACCGCCCGTGCCAAGGGGCTGTCCGAGGCCACTGTGGTTCGACGCCACGCCTTACGCAATGCCTGGCTGCCGGTGCTGACCCTGATCGGCCTCCAGCTGGGGGGACTGCTCGGGGGGGCCGTGATCACGGAGACTGTCTTCGCTTGGCCGGGGATCGGCAGCCTGCTGGTGGAAGCCATCCAGAACCGGGACTACCCAGTGGTTCAGGCCGGCGTGCTGCTGATCAGCCTGGCGTATGTGCTGGTAAACACCCTGACAGATCTGGTCTACGCCTGGGTAGACCCCCGGATTCGGCTGGCCTGATGCGGGGGGTAGGCGCTTGGTTTCCGGTCACCGCCCTGCTGGTGTGGGCACTGGTTGCCCTGGCGAGCCCCTGGCTGCCGCTCACGCCCGATCGCATCGAGCTGCCCGGGATCCTGGCGCCACCGGGGCCGGATGCACCACTCGGCAAGGATGACCTGGGCCGACCGGTGTTGGATCGGCTCCTGATCGGCGCCCGTACCTCCTTCGCCGTGGGGCTGGGCGTGGTGGCCCTGTCCACGGTCCTGGGGGCCTTGGTGGGCGGAATGGCGGCCCTGGCCGGTGGCTGGGTGGATTTGACGCTGGTCCGGATCATCGATGTCTTTCTCGCCTTTCCCGGCATCCTCCTCGCCATCGCCTTGGCGGGCATCATGGGACCGGGGATCGACAATGTGATCATCGCCTTGGCCGCCGTGGGTTGGGTCGGCTATGCGCGTCTGGCACGCTCCCAGATCCTGTCCCTGAAGCAGCGTGACCATGTGGTCGCGGCCCGCGCCCTGGGGGCGGGACCCAGTCGGGTCTTGCTGCGCCACCTGTTGCCCTTGGCGGTGGCGCCCCTGATCGTGGAGGCGACCTTCGGCGTCGCCGGGGCCGTGATCGCCGAGGCGGGCCTCTCCTTCCTCGGACTCGGTGTGCAGCCGCCCCAGGCCTCCTGGGGCAGCATGATCCGGGACGGCGTAGGTTATATGCTGGTGGCGCCTCATCTGGTCTTGGCCCCGGGACTTGCGATCCTCTCCGTCGTGCTGTGCGTCAACCTGGCGGGAGACGGCCTGCGGGACAGATTGGATGTCCGCTCGGCCCGGCGGTACATTCAGCAATCCTGAATGATTTGGCGCTGTTTGGGGGAAAAGATCCCTCCTGCGTCGGGACAAGAAAGATCCCTCCTGCGTCGGGACAGGGTTTG
>NZ_FLUY01001153.1 GCF_900092655.1 Candidatus Thiosymbion oneisti | reverse complement strand
CTTAATCGACGCTGGAGCGTCGGGATCTGCTCCCACGCTGGAGCGTGGGGAGCCAGCCGAAAATCAATGCCAGTAGAAA
>NZ_FLUY01001152.1 GCF_900092655.1 Candidatus Thiosymbion oneisti | reverse complement strand
GGGAGAGGGAGTGCAGCTTGTGGCGTGCCCAACACACTGCTAGTGGCGATGTTTCCATTTAAACCTTAACCACTACCGAAGAACTTCCCATATTGAGTATAGGAAAATAGATCCGGTAACTTCATTGTCGCAGATGCTTGCGTTCTTTGAGTGTGCAACCTGCGAAAGCTGCGGATTCATAACGCTCACGTGACCGAGGTCCCTGATGCAGGAGCGGCGGTGGGCACAGCCCACCCTACCCTGCGCAATCTGCAGATTCACAACGCAACCGTTGCGAGCTCGACCTTGTCGTAGATCTCGGCCAACGCCAAGACACAATCCAGGCTCTCCAGGGGAACCTGGTCCTCCAGCCCCGCATAGTCCGTCAGGGTCCAGTGGTCATCTGCGCCGCGCCGGTAGCGTTCCACCCGGACCCGGGCCTGGGAGACCAACAGATACTCCCGCAGGCTCGGGATGCGGCGGTAGAGGGCGAACTTGTCTCCCCGGTCGTAGGCCGCCGTGGAGTCGGAGAGCACCTCGACGATCAGGCTGGGATTGAGCAGGACATCCTGGCGGTCGTCCAGGAGCTCCGGTTCTCCGCAATAGGCGATCAGATCCGGATACTTGCCCGCATTGGCGGAGCGGATGATGACCTTCATGTCATTGGCATAGACCTGGCAAGGGCGTCCTTTCAGCTGGGTGCGCAGCTCACTGCCGATGTTCATGACGATGGCATTGTGCTTCATGCTTGCTCCAGTCATGGCGAAGACCTCGCCATCGAGATATTCGCTGCGCCCTTCGAGATCGGCGCGCTCACCTTCCAGCCAATCCTCGAGGCTCAAAAAGGGCTTGGGTTGCGGGTACATGGAATTACCTCCGGTAGTGGGATGCGTAGACCTAAAGCGTATTGATATTTGGAAGGTCTGCACAGCGGACCCTACAGTCAATCAAATGGTTAGGGTAGGGTCCGCTGTGCGGACCGCTTGAGCATTGCGGCTACCTAACATATGAGAAGCAAACGGTTAGTTAAATGTTTCTACTGGCATTGATTTTCGGCTGGCTCCCCACGCTCCAGCGTGGGAGCAGATCCCGACGCTCCAGCGTCGATTA
>NZ_FLUY01001673.1 GCF_900092655.1 Candidatus Thiosymbion oneisti | reverse complement strand
ATCGATGCGGTTCGCGCCGGTCGCTCCGCGCCCGGCGCTCACCACATCCTACCGGCTTTGCCCAACCTACGGGCTGTGGAGCAGTCCGGGTCGGATTGAGCATGGGAATAAGGCATTTTTTTATCCACAGATTACACAGATTTTCGCAGATTAGTCCGTTTTTCATCTGTGGAAATCTGCGTAATCTGCGGATTAAATTAAGTCAGATCCCGCAACCAATGCCACATAACCCAGGACCGCACCCGGGCAGGCACAGCATGGCTCGTTCCCAGGCTCCAGCGTCACTGCCATTAAGTTAGTGTCAACGGCCTCAGTAGCAGAGCTTGCGTCGGCGCCGATAGAAATCGAG
>NZ_FLUY01001453.1 GCF_900092655.1 Candidatus Thiosymbion oneisti | reverse complement strand
GGCGTCCCACAGGCGCAGATTGCCGTCATCGCCGGCCGAGACCAAGCGGCTGGCGTCCGGCGACCAGCCGCAGGCCCAGACCGAACCCTGGTGCCCCTCGAGTACCGCCAGACACTCGCCGCTGGCGGCGTCCCACAGGCGCAGATTGCCGTCATCGCCG
>NZ_FLUY01001151.1 GCF_900092655.1 Candidatus Thiosymbion oneisti | reverse complement strand
TGTCTAAAAACTAACCTATTGATTTTCTACTGGCATTGATTTTCGGCTGGCTCCCCACGCTCCAGCGTGGGAGCAGATCCCGACGCTCCAGCGTCGATTA
>NZ_FLUY01001705.1 GCF_900092655.1 Candidatus Thiosymbion oneisti | reverse complement strand
TCGTAGGGTGAGCGGTGGCGCTTGGAAAAGATGACCGGTTGCCAGTAGAACAGCGGATCGAATCCGTAGCTTCGCCCTAGCGACTCGACCAGGGTGAGGTTGGCTTCGTACACGCGTACCATTTGCCGGACCAGCGCGTCGTCGCTCGGCAGCGGTGGTGCTGCCTGCCGCCGCAGGCGGCGTTGCAGCCCCGTCACTAGACGGTGGAACCCCCACAGGTTTCCGGCCAGAACCTCTCGTCCCCAGCGCCACGCCAGCTGTATCGGCCGCTGGCTGAGGTTGAATTCCGCCCGCCGGACCACCTCATGTATCGGGATGCCCGCTGCGCCGTTATGGTAAGACGAAAACACATCGTTGATACCATCGTAAAAGAGCACGATGTCCGGCACGTCGCCGCGCTGGAGGTAGCGCAACAGGGCGATCACTTCCTGGGTGCTGGTGTAACCAAGTTGGCCGTAATTCGTCACCTCGACACGCTGCCCTTTCTCGTACAGCAACTTGCTCAGGTGCGAGGCGATGGTGTGGTCATCGCGTGCGCCCCAGCACCACATGGTCGAACCGCCGAAGGTGAACACGCGCATCGGCGGCGGGTCATCGGCGCCGTCCCGGGTCGGCGGGTTCCAGGTTGCCCGCAGGCCGTTTTGGTTTACGTTGGTGTAGCGGCCCTGGAAGGAGGCACTCCGCCAATAGGCGTATGGGGACCAGACGGCTCGCAGGGCCTCGTTGAGTTCCTCGAGATACTCGGGGATCCATGCGGCCAGTACCACCCTGTTTTCAGACTTATCCTCGGTCAACGGCTGACGCTCCGTGAGCCAACCCCTGGTGGTCAGCGCCAGGCGCAGCCCCGCCTCGCAGCCGATGGTCAGAATCAGCGTGATACCCAGGAGCAGCCAGCCCGTGCGGATGCCCGATCCGACCACCCGCATGGATCGAAGTAGGACCCTTGCCATACCGCTAAGCAATCACCGCACCCTCTTCTCTTCGGCGCCTGCCCGGCGCTGCTCGATCAGCCCGATCACGTCATTCACCATGGCCGCGGCGATTAGCCGATTGCCCGACCTGGATATGGGTCCGAAGTCCCGATAATGAGGTTCCTTCAAGTCGTGGAACAGCGTGCCGATGTCGTGAAAATGCGGACGGCTGTTCAGGGCTTGGGAGCGTTGTATCCGTCGGTAGATGGCGTCGTACATCTGCTCCATGTTGGGCGTCTGCTCTATAAAGAGCAATCGCTCAGCCCAATACTGCTCGTAGGGTGAGCGGTGGCGCTTGGAAAAGATGACCGGTTGCCAGTAGAACAGCGGGTCGAATCCGTAGCTTCGCCCCAGCGACTCGACCAGGGTGAGGTTGGCCTCGTACATGCGTACCGTTTGCCGGACCAGCGCGTCGTCGCTCGGCGGCGGTGGTGCTGCCTGCGGCCGCGGGCGGCGCTGCAGCCCTGTCGCCAAACGGTGGAATCCCCAAAGATTTTCGATCGGGAACCTTCGTCCATAGATCCGTGCAAGTTGTTTCGGCCGCCAGCTGAGCCTGAATTCCGCACGCCGGACTGCCTCGGTTATCGAGAGACCTGCTTCATCGTTGAAGTAAGAGGACACCACATCGTTGATACCATCGTAAAAGAGCACGATGTCCGGCACCTCACCGCGCTGGATGCAGCGCAGCAGGGCGATCACTTCCTGGGTGGTGACATAGCCGAGCTGGCCGTAATTCGTCACCTCGGCGCGATACCCCTGCTCGTGCAACAGCTTGCTCAGATACGAGGCGATGGTATGGTCATCGCGTGCGCCCCAGCCCCACATAGTCGAGCCGCCGAAGGTGAACACGCGCACCGGCGGCGGATCGTCGGTGCCGTCCCGGGTTGGCGGGTTCCAGGTTGCCCGCAGACCGTTTTGATCCACGTTGAGGTACCCACTCCGGTATGGGGCATGCCGCCAATAGACATACGGCTGCCAGACGTGTCGCCGGACCTCGTCAAATGCCTTGGAATACTCGCGCTTCCATTCGACGCTGTAATCCGCGTCGCCCAGTGCCGAGTCAACCGGCGCTGACCTATTGATCTTGTGCTCGGTCAACGGCTGACGCTCCACGAGCCAATCCCAGGTTGTCAGCGCCAGGCGCAGCCCCGCCTCACAGACGATGATCAGAATCAGGGTGACGCCCAGGAGCAGCCAGCCCGTGCGGATGCCCGATCCGACCGTCTGCAGTGATCGCAACAGGGTCTTTGCCATATCAAAACTGATGGAAATATTGGGATAATTCCTGCTCCGCCCGATGCGGGACCCAATAGCTGGTCGCATCCGGCTCGAAGCGCCGCTGCATCGGGTCCCGACCCAGTGCCCGCATCAGCAGCCCGATGGGGGTAATGACTAGATAATACATTAGACCTAAGACCAGGTGCGACATGACCCAGCCGATGGGAAACAGCAGATGCATCCAGCCCAGATACAGCGGCCGGCGCAAGGGCCGAAGGGCATAATAGATGAGGGTCAATACCGCGCCGAGGGTCCACACCAGGAGCGGCGCCGTCCACTCCCCCGTGCCCAACCGCACCATCCCGCCGATCAGCACGAAGAAGACCAGCATCGTCACGCCGAACCAGGCCAGAACAGACTGCGAGGGGTAGGGATCGATGGAAATCAAGGCCATGTCGGTTCACTCTTTACGCCGGTCCTACAAACACCGGGATTACTCGCGGTCGTCCTGGAGGATCGTTTCATAGTTCTGACCGCCGTAATAAACCCCTAGGACAGAGACCTGTTCATCGTCTATGGTGAAAGCGATCACTGTCCGCCTCTTGTAGTTTGTGATACGCAAACCGGGCCGAATATCGTCGCGCTTGGTGCCGCGATGGGGAAAGGTTTTCAGGTTCTCGCGGTAGCTGACGATGGCCTCAGTATAACGCCCCGCAACGCTCGGTGAGGCCGCTTTCGTGATGTAGTGATACAGCGCCGCAAGCTGTTCTTCGGCTTCCGGCGAGAAGACAACGCGATAGGTCATTGCGCTTTGGTGTGCTCAGCAGTGAGGCGGGCACGCACATCCTCGACGGTGACGGCGCGCGAAGGGTCGGCTCTTAGCGCATCGTAGGCCGGACCTACCTGCTTGCGCAGCCAGCTTTCCGCTCTATCACGTGCCATCAAGACGCGCAACCCGTCACAAATAACCTCGCTTTCGCTGGCGTATTCGCCTGCCTGCACTTTTGCCTGCACCACGTCGGCTATGTCATTTGGAAGGGTGATGCTGAATTGTTGCGTTGTTCGCATGATGCACCTCCGTTTCGCGGGCTCACAATTTGCTCAGCTCGGTTTGCGACCGATCATGGTAAAGAATCCGCCCTCGGCCTGACCCGGGGCGATGGTCTGACTGGCCTGTACGACCAGCCGCTCCAGGGCCGTACCCCGCGGTTGCGGCTCGAACAGGCTCTCGCCGGCCAGGCCATCGTCATCCGGCCGCAGGGCCGGAATGCCGCGCACGAACTCGAGGCCCGTCTGCTCGAACCACCGCAACACCTCACCGCAGGTATGTTTCGACTCGTGTGGGTGTAGATATTGATCGGCGAACCAGGCCTGTCGCTTGGCAGCGCTTGCGCCGCCCCGGCGCAGGATAGGGTCGATCCACCCGGCGCTGCCGGGCAGCCGCCGTAACAGGTGCCGGCGCAGGTCGGTGGCCAGCCGCCCGTAGCGATTGTAGAGGCCCAGGACCAGATGCCCGCCGGGTTTGAGCAGCGGCACCAAGGCCATAAGTCCGCGGTAGGGGTCGGAGGTATGGTGTAACACGCCATTGCACAGCACCACGTCGAATTTAGCAGGCCGCAGCGCCGGGCGGAACAGGTTCATCTGCACGAATCGGACCCGCGTCAAACCCTGCTCGCGGCGAAACGCCTCACCTAACCGCAGGGAGTTCAGACACATGTCGGTGCCGATCACCCGTCGGCACGAGCTGCCCAGAAAGTTGGTCAATTGCCCCGTCCCGCAACCGATCTCCAGCACCTCGGCGTTGTAAGGGATCGTCTCATCCAACCGGCGGGCGTAGCGGCCCGCCCGCGCTTTCTCGATCAGCGCCCGCACCGAATCCTGGTCATCGTAGTTAGGGAAGGGCGTCTGCTCATAGAATGCCTTGACGATTTCCGTCCGGTCACGCGGGTCGCCGTACTGCTCGTGCGGCCAGAAGAGCTGCGGGATCTGGTCGGTGACGGCAAACGCATGGCCGGTCTCGGCGCAGATGAGTCGGTCGCCGCGGCGCATCAGCGCCGCCGTGCCGCCGGCCACGCACGGGCTGGCCAGCTTGTCCTCGAAGACCTCGTCCGTGGTGCCGGCGTGGACCGCGGTTACCGTCGCCGGCTGCTCGGTCTTGCGCAGCACGTAATGGCCCATCGCCAGCAGGTCGATGTCGCAGGCCATGAACATGCGGTAGGCGTCCTGCGGCGTGCAGACGATCGGATCCCAGCCGAGGTTGAAGCTCGTATTGACCAGCACCGGGCAACCGGTTTGGGCGTTGAATCGCTCCAGCAGCCGGCGCAGTAGTCCGTGCCGCCGCGGATCGACGGTCTGCACCCGCGCCGAGTAGTCCACATGGGTAACCGCAGGAATGACCGAGCGCTGCCGTTGCAGCTCGGCGGTGCCTGCAGGGTCTTGTGGCTTGGGGGGGAGCTCCAACCGCTTATCCTCGCGCACCGGCGCCGTCAGCAGCATGTAGGGGCTTGCCTGCCCCGGCTCCAGCGCGAAGTATTCATGGGCGTGTTCCGCCAGTACGCTCGGGGCAAACGGGCGGAAGCCCTCACGAAACTTCACCTTTCTGTTGATCGTCTCCTGCATGGCCGGATCCCGGGCGTCGCCGAGGATGCTGCGACTACCCAGGGCGCGCGGGCCGAACTCCATCCGCCCCTGGTACCAACCGACCACCTGGCCCTGCTCGAGGGCGGCGGCGACCTGCCCGCACAACGCCTCGTCGTCGTCCACGCGCTGGTAGATCGCAGCGACGGACCGGAGGAAGCCTGCGATCTGCCGATCGCCGTACTGCGGGCCGAGGAGTGAACCGCGTTGCGAATCTCCGGCCTCGGCCCGGCGCGGATTGTCCAGCAGCTGGTACCAGATGTACTGGGCCACCCCCAAGGCCCCGCCGGCGTCGCCCGCCGCGGGTTGGACCCAGATCGCCTCGAACGGCCCTTCGCGCAGGAGGCGCCCGTTGCCCACGCAGTTCAGCGCCACGCCGCCGGCCAGGCACAGCTGTTTCATGCCGGTCTGCGCCTGTACGTGGCGGGCCTGCCGCAGCATGATCTCTTCAGTGACTCGTTGGATCGACGCGGCGATGTCCATGTCGCTGCGGGTGATGGGCTGCCCGCCCCGGCGCGGCGGACGCCCGAACAGTCCCTCGAATTTCCGCGTCGTCATGGTCAGGCCCTGGCAGTAGTTGAAGTACGACATATCCAGGCGGAACGACCCGTCGGGCTTCAGGTCGAGTAGGTTATCAAGGATCAGGTCGACGTACTTCGGCTCGCCGTAGGGCGCCAGGCCCATCAGCTTGTATTCATCGCCATTGACGTTGAATCCGACGAAATCGGTAAACGCCGAATAGAGCAACCCGAGGGAGTGGGGAAAGTGCAGCTCGCTGCTAAGCTCGATCCGGTTACCCTGTCCCACGCCGAAGCTACAGGTGGCCCATTCCCCGACGCCGTCGAGGGTCAGGATCGCCGCCTCGTCATAGGGCGAGGGGTAGAAGGCGCTGGCCGCGTGCGAGACGTGATGCTGGGTGAACACATACTTCTTCCGGTACCGTCCGTGCAGTCCCTTAGCTATCTCGCGCGGCAGGTGCAGCTTCTGATGCAACCACAGGGGCATGGCCCGGAGGAACGACTTAAAGCCGGCCGGGGCGTAGGCGAGATAGGTTTCCAGCAAGCGCTCGAATTTGAGCAGGGGCTTGTCGTAGAAGCCGACATAATCCAATTGCTCGGCGCTCAGGCCCGCTTCCCGTAAGCAATAGTCGATGGCCTGACCGGGAAAGCCGGCATCGTGCTTGTTGCGCGTGAAGCGTTCTTCCTGGGCGGCGGCGATGATCCGACCGTCCACGATCAGGGCCGCGGCCGCGTCGTGATAGAAGGCGGAAATGCCCAGGATCGCGGTCATACACTTGCTCCTACAGAAATCTATTGCCGCACAGGGTCCGATTTGGTATTTAATGATGGTTTGAGATTGGAGGTCCGTGCAACCATGATATCGCCTGATCCGCGGTGTTCCGCCGGATCACCGCCACCATCGGCAGACCATCCGGGAGGATCGCATGGTCGAGTCAGATAACACGGGTGCCCAAGTATTCGGCTTAGCGCCATACGAGGCCGCGGTAGACGAAGAGTACATGAATCCGGATCAGGAGGAGCACTTCAGAGCCATCCTCCTGGCCTGGAAGCGGGAATTGATGGAGGAGGTCGACCGCACGGTGCATCATATGCAGGACGAGGCGACCAACTTCCCCGATCCTAATGACCGCGCCACCCAGGAGTCGGAGTTCAGCCTGGAACTGCGAACCCGCGACCGGGAGCGCAAACTGATCAAAAAGATCGATGAGGCCATCACCCGCCTGGACAATCACGAGTACGGCTTCTGTGAAGGCTGCGGCGTGGAGATCGGAATACGCCGTCTGGAGGCGCGCCCCACCGCGACCCTGTGCATCGACTGCAAGACCCTCGACGAGATCCGCGAGAAGCAGCACGGCTAAGGGCTAGCCGGGAAGAACGGCCCTCCGCTCGCGGTATTTGCCTGCCCGTGGACAGCTTGTCTGGGTTACGGGAAACCACGAAGCACGCGAATTAAGGATTTCGGCTCGTTCCCACGCTCTCGAACCACGGATGGACACGGATCAACACGGATTGGTCTCCATCCGTGTCGATCCGTGTTCATCCGTGGTTCTGTTTCCGGTTGTTATCTGCA
>NZ_FLUY01001149.1 GCF_900092655.1 Candidatus Thiosymbion oneisti | reverse complement strand
CGCCGGGAGAGGGGTTGGGGAGAGGGGATCAAAAAGATGAATCGCTCTACTTTTTCACTTATAAATTTACCACTACCCACTACACAGTTTTCTTTTGTAACAGGTCTTGCGTCCGTTTTAGGCCTTCTCGCCTTTGCTAGTTCTCGAAAGATTAAAAGCACAGACTTTGAAAAAGAAGAATTGGAAAAGTTAAAAGGATTAATGAATGCGGCAGAAGAACTCGAGGCTATTGAAAGAAGTAAAGTCCGCACGGAGCAAGAGTTATCAGATCTAGATAAGAAAAAGAAACTCATGGAGGTTTCAATTAGAAAGGCTGGTTTAGCACTGTTTTACCAAGAGCAATACAGGAAGTATGCAGATATCGTTTTAGGAAAAGTTGAAGAAGATGGAGAGCTTAAAGACGCTTTAAAAGAAGTGCGAGAAGCAAGAGGTCGCCTTGTTGCAGTGAAAGAAGAAATCGCTGAAGACGAGAATGTTCAGATTATAAATGAAATTCTCCGAGAGAGACGGTCGGGTCAGACAGGCGCGGAGCCCGACGTACTTGTTGGCCCAATTGATACGTTAGTGTCTCTCTCTAAGACGCTAGGTAAGCTTTACAATATTTTGTTGCGCTAACAATTAGCTCAACCCGAGCGCATACTGCGCCATCGAGCTAAGATGTTGTTTTCAGGGGATGGGCAAGGCGCAGTATGCGCCGGGTTAGCCTTACGTTAGGCGTTCTATAGAGGTCCCGCAATGGAAGTCAAATTAAGCAAGCAACAAAAAGTCACCGTAAACGGTGCAGAAGACATTTATCTGATCATGCGCCAGATTCTCCGCAGAGAGAATAAAATTGGCCAAGGTCAGGAGCACTTCTGGATGGTGGGTGTGAATCAAGCGAACAAAATCCTCTATATCGAGTTGGTTGCCCTGGGGTCTTCCAACATGGCAAGCGTCAACCCCCGAGAAGCCTTCCGAATGGCGATTTACAAGCTGGCCGGGTAGTGGATAAATTCTAAATGCTGAAGTCTGCCAACCCCTCCCTCGTCATTCCGGCAGGGATTGCCGGAATCCA
>NZ_FLUY01001551.1 GCF_900092655.1 Candidatus Thiosymbion oneisti | reverse complement strand
AAAAACGTGAAGTATGCGGCATATTTTTGCGCTTTTCCTTAACTTAATGGCAGTGACGCTCCAGCGTGGGAACGAGCGTGAAATTTGCAGATTTTATTCCCTAAAATCAGTATCTTAATTTTTAGACAGCCTCT
>NZ_FLUY01001146.1 GCF_900092655.1 Candidatus Thiosymbion oneisti | reverse complement strand
AAGTAGAACTGGGGACGATAGCCGTTGAAGAAGGGGGTGTGACGACCGCCTTCGTCCTTGCTCAGCACGTACACCTCGCCCTCGAAGTGGGTGTGGGGGGTAATGGTTCCGGGCTTGGCCAATACTTGTCCGCGCTCGACTTCGTCACGCTTGGTGCCCCGCAGTAAGACGCCAACGTTGTCGCCTGCCTGCCCTTGATCCAGCAGCTTGCGGAACATCTCAACCCCGGTGCAGGTGGTCTTAGTGGTCTCTTTGATGCCGACGATTTCGACTTCTTCGCCAACCTTGATCACGCCGCGCTCGACCCGGCCGGTCACGAC
>NZ_FLUY01001143.1 GCF_900092655.1 Candidatus Thiosymbion oneisti | reverse complement strand
TAGCCAAGGAGCATCTGCGTCGGATGATCCGGTAGTGGCTCAGTTCGCGAAAAAACGGAAATTGCGAAAAAACGCAATGACGCAAGGACGCCAAGACGCCAAGAAAGAACAAAGAAACTTTGCGTCTTGGCGCCATTGCGTCGTGGCGTTAAATG
>NZ_FLUY01001222.1 GCF_900092655.1 Candidatus Thiosymbion oneisti | reverse complement strand
ACGGTGCGCCGTGCCCAACGAAATGTTGCTGTTGGGCACGCCGGATCGTCCCTGATCCGGCTTTGCCCAACCTACGAACCGGCAGGATGCCGGCGTTCCCGGCTTTGCCCAATCGACACGGCTGGTAGTAACTTGTTAATCAAAAAGAAATTTATACGCGCCCGCCCTGGACCTGACATAGCCGCTGGTCGCTAGGCTCGCTTGCCTGGCCTGCTGCAACCCCAGGGGGCCGGTCTAACCTGCTACCTGCCGGCGGGCAGAGGTAGACACCAAGCAGGCAGGTCCGTCAAGACTATGTTTTCAGGGGAATTTATACGCGTTTGCCCGGTAGGGCCACCGGTAATAATCGCTGTTGAGACATAAGGTTGATATCGAAGGCATCTGACCGCATCAGGATCGGCCCTGCCGATATACTGAAACCTGCCGCTGTCGGATTTCCTCTTGTTAAGCTACTTGTTGGCAGGATGCGCCTGACCCGAGACCAGATCGCCGCTATCCGGCAAGCCGCGGAGGAGAGCTTTGGTGAAGGCTCCCAGGTTTGGCTTTTCGGCTCGCGGGTGGATGACCGGCGTCGCGGGGGCGATATCGACCTGTTGGTTCGGCCCGCGCAAGTTGCCTGTGCCCCGGATCTCAAGCGCAAGGTCCGCTTTTTGGGCAGGTTGGAAAGGTCACTGGGGGAGCGCAGGATCGACGTGCTCATAGAGACCGCAGGCGATCGCCGTCCCATCGTTCGGTTGGCGCACGAAACCGGGGTGAGGTTATGAAGGCTACCGCGGAGATTCTCGCCCTCGGGCAGATCCTGGCCCTCTGTCGGGGGCATGATGAGGTACTGAACGATGTCCTATATGATCTCTCCCGACGCAGGCTGGACACCCAAGCGCTCGAGCATCCGGGCAAGGAGGACCGTCGCCTCTTGGACCAGTTTGCTTAAAGGTCGATTTGACCAATATGCGGATATTCTGATATACATCCGCGGGTTTTCCGCAGGGGGCGACCGGGCGTTGCCGCGACAGTTTACGAGCAAGAAGCGGGCGATACATACCATGAAGACTTGGCTGATTTCGATTTCGGTTGCAACGGCGCTCATTTCCAGCGGTACCCAGGCAGCGGGCGAGGCCGCGGCAGGTGACGCTACGGCGGGCAAGGCCAAGGTGGCGGCTTGTACGGCCTGTCACGGCCCGAACGGAAACGCCTTGGTTCCGACCTGGCCCAAGCTCGCCGGACAGCATGCCCAATATATCTATAAGCAGCTGATGGATTTCAAGAGCGGTGCCCGGGCAAACGCCCAGATGGGTCCCCAGATGATCCCCCTCAGTGAACAGGACTTTCGGGACATCGCTGCCTATTACTCCACCCAGCAGCAGACGCCGGGGACCACGGATCCCGCAGCGGCGGAGCTGGGCGAGCGCATCTATCGCGGCGGTAACCCGGCCACTGGAGTTACTGCCTGCACCGGCTGCCACGGCCCGGCCGGCGCCGGTCTGGGAGCGGCCAAATTCCCGCGCGTCGCCGGACAGCACGCCCAGTATCTCGACTCGACCCTCAAGGGCTTTCGTACCGGGGCCCGTGCCAACGACCCGAACGGGATGATGAGAGATGTGGCCAGCCGTATGAGCGACGAGGAAATCGCTGCTGTGTCCCAGTTCATACAGGGCCTCACCGACTGGCCGCCCGATAGCCCGTAGGGTGGGCTGTGCCCACCAAATACTCTGTCCAGGTGGTGGGCGCAGCCCACCCTACCGGGCAGGGGGTTGGGAACCGCCTGCTTTTGCGCTAGGCTGATGGCATGTCGGTCCTATGTGGACCCTACCCATGCCGGTCCCAGACCGCCGGGTCAGCATGCAGCAGCTGCATCTGCTCAGCTACAATATCCAGGTAGGTATCTCTACCCGTCAGTACAGCGAGTATCTGACCAAAAGCTGGAAGCATGTACTGCCGCACCGCGAGCATCTGCCCAACCTGAGCCGCATCGCGTCCATACTGCACGAGTATGATTTCGTCGGTCTGCAGGAAGTGGACGCCGGCAGTCTGCGTAGCGGTTTTGTCGACCAAACCGAGTATCTGGCCTATCACGCCCAATTTCCCTATTGGTATAAGCAGGTCAATCGAAACCTGGGAAGGCTCGCACGGCACAGCAACGGCGTCCTGAGTCGGGTGCGTCCGTCCGAAATAACCGAGTACAAGCTTCCGGGATTTCCGGGACGGGGGGTGGTGGTCGTGGAGTTGGAAACTACCGACGAGTCCGTCCTAGCCGTCTGTATCCTCCACCTGGCCCTCGGACGGAGGGCCCGCCGCCGCCAGCTCGACTATCTTCGGGAATTGGCCGCCCACTACCCCTATGTGGTCATGATGGGGGACTTCAATTGCGATTGCGACTCCCGTGCGTTCAAGGATCTGGTGGCGAATACGGACCTCCGCGGGCTCGACTGTGAGTTCAAGACCTTTCCCAGCTGGTACCCGCGGCGCAACCTGGATCACATCCTCGCCTCCGGGAACCTGCGTATCATCGGGGTAGGGGTGCGGGTCCTCGACCATCCGCTTTCCGACCATTTACCCGTGAGTATGAAGGTTGCCCTCCCTGAGGGGGTCCAGCTTGCTACCTGAGCTTTCTTAAGAGCCTGTCTGGCTTACACGTTCGTAGCGAGGGAGCGAAGGGGCGAGGCAGATTTTGCGCTCGATTGGGGCGCAAGCTTAAGAGGCTGTCTAAAAACTAACCTATTGATTTTCTACTGGCATTGATTTTCGGCTGGCTCCCCAGGCTCCAGCGTG
>NZ_FLUY01001142.1 GCF_900092655.1 Candidatus Thiosymbion oneisti | reverse complement strand
GCTCCAGCGTCACTGCCATTAAGTTAGTGTCAACGGCCTCAGTAGCAGAGCTTGCGTCGGCGCCGATAGAAATCGAGTAAGC
>NZ_FLUY01000796.1 GCF_900092655.1 Candidatus Thiosymbion oneisti | reverse complement strand
CAGACCATGAAAAGCTGGTACCAAAAACAACCCAATCTGTTCAAAAAACGTGTCTATAATCTGGCGGGACTTGACAGATAAAGAAGTAAAAAACTTTGGCTCTTTATGGATTCCGGACTGCTTTGGAGTGCGCCGGCAAAGCGGCGCGTCTGAATCAAACCTAGACAACGGGGATACCAGCGGCGTTTGCCGGAAATCCGGGCACTTAAGGTTTCACCCGCGCCGCGGCGACGGCGCTTTCCCCTGGCCACAGCGCCCTTACTTGGAACAGAGGTGTCGCCAAATCCAAAGCGGGGGCGGGCTTGTGCCCCTTGGCCGACCCCCCGGTTATGCCAAGCGCTGTCGGTTCCGGTAAGCACTGGGGCAAGGTTGCCGCCGCACTCCAAAACGTCCGGTGGTACCCTTCCATGATCCCTGACAGTCCGGAATCCATAAAGAGCCAAACTTTTTTATCAATAAACTGCGTGTAACCGAACGTCCATATTCCTTAAACGAAATCGTTAACTCGCTGCTGAAGAAAGACATAGAAATATCCAGTCGATTAACGAATCAGCGCAAGGACCGTAGGCTGGGGTGAGGAACGAACCCCAGCTTCTTTCGGTATACGAGAATGGGAATGCCGGGGTTCGCAAGCTCACCCCAGCCTACGAGCTGCCGACATCCTGTCCACAGGGATGCACCGAGTTGGTACCGCCGAGATAGGTGATGCGGTGGTGATGGCGATGGGTGATCGGGTTTGAACTACCCAGATCCAGAGGAAAGGAACATGTAACCCGGCCGGAG
This sequence comes from Candidatus Thiosymbion oneisti, assembly GCF_900092655.1. Lineage (GTDB taxonomy): Bacteria > Pseudomonadota > Gammaproteobacteria > Chromatiales > Chromatiaceae > Thiosymbion > Thiosymbion oneisti. Next base: position 3,851 of record NZ_FLUY01000796.1, on the reverse strand, counting down.
TATCACCCAACAATGAACTCCACTATAAAGGCACCTTGAATTTCCCAAGGTGCTCAAGGAGAAATAGAAGTGCCGGAAATCGATAAAATCAAAGAAGAAATAGGCTGGCTGAAAGTGGTATTCGGCTTATTGGTAGCTGTTGATATTTCACTCATCGGCTGGACAGCGCAAAACTTTGCCAAAACCTCCACTCTGCAGCTATCTTTGGCGACATTTCTGGTCGCTTTGATTACTTGGGGTATTATTGCAGTTAACCGCCGTGCCTATAGAAAAATCGATGAATTAGGAGATTTATGATGGGTGAACTGATTGTTACTCTCATGCTGCTGATCTTCATTGTCGGTATAGCCATAGTCATCAAGGATGTACTCGACCATGCGAAGAAATAGGGCATAAACCGAGAGATGTGGGAACGAGCCAATACTTGTAGGGGCGGAAATTTTTTCGCTCCTACGAATGCGGTTATGGAAATTCTTCTGATATTCATCACGGATGATATTCACCACAGATATCGGGAGAATATAATCACATCATGAAATTTGAATGGGATGTTAAGAAAGAAAAAACGAACATTCAGAAACATGGGGTTAGGTTTGAACAGGCTGCTTATGTTTTTGCCGATCCTTTTGCGCTGAACAAATACGATGCGGAACATTCGCATGCAGAGGATAGGTGGATAATATTGGGGAAATCGTTGAACGAAGTTATTCTCGTTGTTGTCCATATGCTCAGAGATGATGAGGGTACTGAGCTTGTAAGAATCATCAGTGCTAGAAAGGCAACTAAATGCGAGCAATTGGTATACCAAAAAAGGCGCCCACAATGAAAGACGAGTATGATTTTACCGATGCCGAACAGGGAAAGTTCTATAGACCATTGGAAGAGCTGGACATACCTATCTATTTGGATAAAGAAGTAAAAAACTTTTTTATCAATAAATTGCGTACAACCGAACGTCCATATTCCTTAAACGAAATCGTTAACTCGCTGTTAAAGAAAGACATAGAAATATCCAGTCAACTAACGAATTAGACCGTAGGCTGGGGTGAGGAACGAACCCCAGCTTCTTTCAGTATACGAGAATGGGAATGCCGGGGTTCGCAAGCTCACCCCAGCCTACGAGCTGACACCCTATCCGAAACGGGAAGCAGGATAGGATTCAATGCCGTTAAGTCAAGCGTCACCGGTGCCGTTTGTGATTGATCGCTGTTTTTCATTCGCCCTCTCCCCAACCCCTCTCCCACCGGGAGGGTGTCGTAAAAGGTGACGCCCGACGCGGTCTTTCTCGTTCCCACACGCCGCGTGGGAACGCGGAAGCTCCGCGCCGCGGAGAGAATCGGGCTGTGTCCACCATGCGTATACCCGGGAACTAAACCTGCCAGTTGTCCGGCGTTATCTGGTGCGGCCCAGAAGGCGTCTGCTCTGACCGTTGCCGACAGCTGCTCATTGGGTCCGTAAGCCGTCTGAAAGACGGCGCTCCCAGCCGGCCTGGGACCGCCGACATTTTGTCGGCTCCCGCGACCACCGATATTTCGTTGGCCCTTCTGGCTAGCGGCTAGAACCTGAATGCCGAGTTGCTGGTCCAAATGGTCATCAGTCATGCTTATTTTTCTCGTTCCCATGCACTGCCTGGGAACCAGAGACCGAGAGAGGGGCTTTGAGGCTTAACTTAATGGCATTGGGATAGAGAGCTTACGTTCCGAAGCCTCCGCGACCGGGATCCGGGATGCTGCTGCACGAGAACAATGACTTCACCCTGGAGCGCGACGGGCGCTTTCTGTGCGCCACCCTCAAACGCCCGCATTGGGTCCTGAGCAATTGCCACGTCAACGGCGGTCTACGCGAAGACCTCACCCCATCGAACGCAAAGGGGAAGGCCACGGTGGCACCAGCGTCACCATGGTCTTCATCAAAGCGCTCCTAGCGGCGGCGGTTGCGGTCCAACCCGATCGCTGCGCCGAATTCCGCAACGACCTGCAAACGCAGCAGGAACGCGATTCCGGCAGCCTTGCAACCCTGGCCGTGATCCGCGGCTTCTCTGCCAAATGGAGCTGATTCCCCACCTGGCGCTGGTGTTGGCCGCCTGTGTGGCCGACGGTCTGTTTGGGGATCCGGTGTATAAACTGCACCCGATCCGGCTCTTGGGGGCTTGGAGTCTGCTGTGGGAGAAGCTCCTCCTCGCCGGCGGCCTCAACGGCCACCTCGGCGGCATCATCCACTGGGCCCTGGTCGTGGGCGCGGCACTGCTGGCCTGGTGGGCGCTTCATCGCCTGCTCGTGCTCTGGCACCCTTGGGCGGCCTGGGCTTGGGATGCCTGCATCGCCTACAGTCTGCTCTGCCTGCGCGATCTGCTGGCGCACGGTCGCCGGGTCCTGACCAGCCTGGGTGATCTGCCGGAAGCTAGGCGCCAGGTCGCCATGCTGGTCGGCCGCGATACCCAACGGTTAGACCCTGGCGGTGTCGTCCGCGCGACCATCGAGAGTCTGTCGGAGAATCTCACCGATGGGGTGCTGACGCCGCTGTGGGCACTGTGCCTGTTCGGCCTGCCGGGGTTGATCTTGGTCAAGGCGGTCTCCAGCCTCGATTCCATGGTCGGCTACCGCAACGAACGCTACTGTCGCTTCGGCTGGGCCGCCGCCCGTTCGGACGATCTGGTCCACTGGCTGCCGGCGCGGCTGTCGGTACCCCTGATCGCCCTGGCCGCGGTCTTGCTGCGCCTGCACCCGCGGCTGGCCTTCAGTGCTGCCCGGCGCTGGCACCGGATGCTGGCGAGCCCCAATTCGGGTTGGAGCGAGGCCGCCTGCGCGGGTGCCCTGCGGGTGCGCCTGATCGGCCCCATCAGCTATCAGGGAAGGGGCGTCAACGAGGCATTCATGGGTGACGAGGACTGGCCGGCTAACCTCGAGGGCAGTCACCTTGACCAGGCCTTACGCCTGACTCTTGTCTGCGGTCTCCTGGCCCTGGCATTCGGCCTCGGTCTCATCCTTTGTGTCCACCTGCTTTGGCCCTGGATGTGGAATTCCCGACCCTGGTAAGGGGGCTGCTCAGAGGCTGTCTAAAAACCAACTCATTAGATTTTGCTTGATATGGCGTGACCAATCCGATCGCAATAAAGCCCTTGATCCCCCCTCTCCCCCAAGGGCGCGAGGGAGCTAACCGGGCAAGTTCTTAGACAGTCTCTCAGGCTCCGGGGTAGCGGTTAAATTCGAGTGGCATGGCTGGTGCGACCTAATTATTCAGACCCGCCGTTTAACCATTACCCCCACCCCAGGGTAACCGAAAGATAAACACTGCTGAAACAATCGCTTGGCATGAAAGCGAATCGGGTAGGTTGGGCCAAGGCGCGCTGCCGAGCCGGCGTTCGAGCCCAGGGTCCATAGCGCGCCGTGCCCAACAGATGGATCGATGGGCACGCTGCGCTTGGTGCATCCTAACCAGCCGCCGCGGTGCGGAAACCGATGCGGAATGACCGAAACCTTGAGTTCAGTTTGATAGACGCTTGCTTTGCCCATCCTACGGGCGTTGCCCAACCGCCTGCCGTGAGCTGGGATCTTCGGGTGCCGAAACCGGCGCACGCAATGCGATACAGGTCGTTCATGTTCCGGTTCGGATGCCTAAGAGGCTGTCTAAAAATTAAGATACTGATTTTAGGGTATAAAATCTGAAAATTTCGCGCTCGTTCCCACGCTCCAGCGCCTGCCTGTGCGTCCCTGCACGCAGACAGGTGGGAACGCCGTCTTGTCCGCTCCAGCGGACGCAGCTTCTCCGTGCTGATAGGCGTTGGCGGTTAGCCTACCAGGCGCTTAATCGACGCTGGAGCGTCAGATCCCTCCTCCGTCGGGACCAGGTCT
>NZ_FLUY01001139.1 GCF_900092655.1 Candidatus Thiosymbion oneisti | reverse complement strand
TAAGTACCAATTTGAGGGAAAGCCCCTGAGCGAAGCGGCGGAAGACGGGGACAGCAAAGTTGTGAGCCGTAAGCCATATAGGTTGACCCGAGACCGGCCTCGAAACACAAGGAGCAGG
>NZ_FLUY01000158.1 GCF_900092655.1 Candidatus Thiosymbion oneisti | reverse complement strand
ACGATCATGGAAGGGTACCACCGGACGTTTTGGAGTGCGGCGGCAACCTCACCCCGATGCTTACCGGAACCTACAGCGC
>NZ_FLUY01001138.1 GCF_900092655.1 Candidatus Thiosymbion oneisti | reverse complement strand
TCCCGCGTCGTGCTGGCTTCGGCTTCTCTGGCAGCTCGGCCACCTGCTCCTTGTGTTTCGAGGCCGGTCTCGGGTCAACCTATATGGCTTACGGCTCACAACTTTGCTGTCCCCGTCTT
>NZ_FLUY01001160.1 GCF_900092655.1 Candidatus Thiosymbion oneisti | reverse complement strand
CGCCGGGAGAGGGGTTGGGGAGAGGGGATCAAAAAGATGAATCGCTCTACTTTTTCACTTATAAGTTTACCACTACCC
>NZ_FLUY01001107.1 GCF_900092655.1 Candidatus Thiosymbion oneisti | reverse complement strand
CGGCGCCGACGCAAGCTCTGCTACTGAGGCCGTTGACACTAACTTAATGGCAGTGACGCTGGAGCGTGGGAACGAGCCAAAAACTTACCCATCACCAAAATCCTGTAAATCCTGGGTAATCTTGTAAATCCTGTACGATTAGGGCTTCGCACAAATCATTCAGATATTGCACCCATGACCGGAGCAATCCAGACTGCGCAGGTGCGGGAGCCCCGTCAGCCAGGATGCAATGGGCTCGATGCGGTTGGGGTTATCTGCTGCGGCGGCTTCCCACTCCCCCTTGCTAAGCAGGAAACGCAAACTACCCTTGCTGAATCCACCCAACCTCAGTGCTTCCAGCCAGTCCAGCTCCGCTAGCTCCGGCGGCGGTCGGGTCAGGCCCAGATTGCTGAGATCCAGGCGGCCGGTACGGGCAAGCTGCTCGGCCGCGATGCGCTCACGGGCGATGTCGAGGCGTTCTGTAGTCTGCCGCTTGTCCTTGCTCATAAGCCGGGATTTTATCCGGTAGGGTGGGCTGTGCCCACCGAGGACTCTGAAGGGAAAACCACGAATCATGCGAGTTCGCACGAATCCGTTTTCGCGTCGATTCGCGCGATGCGTAGTTTCTCTTCTTGAATCCGCAGATTACGCAGATTTCCGCAGATTAAGGCATGGAACAATCTGCGAGAATCGGCGTAATCTGCGGATAAAACAGAGGTCCTCGATTGCCCGATTAGGATGGGCTTAGTAAACTTCGGGTCGCTTACCGGCGCCCCAGGACCACGTGGAAATCAGCGCCGCATGGAAATCAGCGCGGCAATGGCCCGGCGCGCACGCCACAGACCACACCAGCAAGAGGTTCCCCCATGGCCAGCGAACGTACCCTGTCTATCATCAAGCCCGACGCCGTCGCGAAAAACCACATCGGCGCCATCTATGAGCGCTTCGAGCGGGCGGGTCTGCGTATCGTCGCGGCGCGCATGTTGCACCTGACCCGCGAGCAGGCGAGTGCCTTCTACGCGGTACACCAGGCGCGGCCCTTCTTCGTGGAGCTGGTGGACTATATGACCTCCGGCCCTATCCTGGTCCAGGTGCTCGAGGGTGAAGACGCCATCGCCCGCAACCGCAAGGTAATGGGGGCCACGGATCCGAAGCAGGCGGAGCCGGGCACGATCCGGGCCGATTTTGCCGCCGATGTGTCGGAGAACGCGGTCCACGGTTCGGATGCGCCGGAGACCGCCACCACGGAGATCGCCTTCTTCTTCCCGGACGGTGTGTGCAAGCGCACCCGTTAAGCGCCCGGACCGTGAACGCCGCTGTCCCCAAGCCCAATCTGCTGGATCTGGATCTGCCGGGTTGCCAGGCCTTGGTAACCGGGATGGGTGGTAAGGGCTTCCACGGCCGCAGCCTGTTCAAGTGGATTCACAAGCACGGCGTGGTCGACTGCGAGGCCATGACCGACCTCTCCCAGGCCCTGCGCCGGCGGCTGGGCGCCGAGACCCGGATCTGCCTGCCGCGGTTGGTGGAGACACAGCCCGCCGCGGACGGTACCCGCAAGTGGGTCTTGGAGTTGGCCGACGGCCAGCGGGTGGAGACGGTGTTGATTCCGGAGGGGCGCCGCACCACGGTGTGCGTCTCTTCGCAGGTGGGGTGTGCCCTGGCTTGCAGCTTCTGCGCCACGGCGCGCCAGGGGTTCAACCGCAATCTGACGGCGGGGGAGATCGTGGGCCAGGTCTGGCACGCGACCCGCGCCCTCGGCAAGGCGCCCACCAATGTGGTCCTGATGGGGATGGGGGAGCCGCTGGCGAATTTCGAGGCGGTGGTGACCGCCGTGGATATCCTGCGGGACGATCTGGCCTATATGCTCTCCAAGTACCGGGTGACCCTGAGCACTGCCGGGGTCGTGCCCAATATCTATCGGCTGCGGGAGGTGAGCGACGTGTCGCTCGCCGTTTCGCTGCACGCCGCGGACAATGCCCTGCGCGACCGATTGGTGCCCATCAACCGCAAGTATCCTTTGGAGACCTTGCTGCCCGCCTGCAAGGCCTTCGTCGCCGGCGATAGGCGCCGCCGCATTACTTGGGAATATGTCATGCTCGATGGGGTCAATGACCAGATCCTTCATGCCAAGCGCCTGATCCGGTTGCTGGAGGGGGTTCCGTCCAAGCTCAATCTGATCCCCTTCAATCCCTTCCCCGGCTCGGATTTCCGGACCTCACCGGAGGAGCGGGTGGAGGCATTTCGCCGGCGGGTCCTGGGTTCCGGTATCGTGGCCACCACGCGCAAGACCCGCGGGGGCGAGATCGCCGCCGCCTGCGGCCAGCTCGTGGGCCGGGTCCGCGATCGCAGCCGCCGCGCGGCTCGTGGGCAAGCGGCCATCGGGGTCGTCGTACCATGAGCCGCAAAGGGTGTGCAGGGCTACTGTCGATGGTCGCCTGCCTGCTGGTGACGGCCTGTGCCGGCGGCAGTGTGCGGGGCGAGAGTGCGGTCGGTGACCTGGGTGGAGACAGGCAAGAGCGCCCCGGAGATCTCTATGTGCGGCTCGCGGTCGAGTATCTCAGACAGGGGCAGACGGAGACGGCCCTGCGTAAGGCCGGCGATGCGGTGGCCGAGGACCCTGACAATCCCCAGGCCCATAATCTCATGGCCCTGATCTACCAGCGGTTGGGGTGGGACCGATTGGCCGAGCAGCACTTCCGCAAGGCCATCGGCCTGGGGCCCGGGGACCCTTACATCCTCAATGCCTATGCCAGTTTTTTATGCGACCGGCGCAGGTTTGCCCAGGCCCGGTCTCAGTATGAGAAGGCCCTGGCCAACCCGCGCTACGCTACGCCCTGGATCGCGATGACCAACCTGGGAATCTGCGTCCGGCACGGCGGCAACGGCGGCCAGGCGGAGACCTACTTCCGGCGGGCGCTGAGTACCAACCCCCGCTTCGGCTCCGCCCTGGCGGCCCTGGCCGATCTGGACTACAGCGACGGCCATTACCGGTCCGCCAAGACCCATCTGGACCGCTATTTCAAGGTTGCCCAGCCAACCCCCCAGGTCCTCTTGCTGGCGATCAGGGTCGAACGTAAGCTAGGCTCGCGCCAGCGGGCGGATACCTATGCCGAGCTGCTGCGTAAGCGTTACCCCGATGCGCCGCAACTCAGTCAACTCTAGAGATTGCAACCTCCATGAGCACCTATCTCATACCATCACGGGAAGACGATACCACCATGGGGCCGGTGGACAGCCCGGGCAGGCGTTTGCGTATCGCCCGCCAGTCCCGCGGCCTGACGCAGGAACGCGTGGCCCAAGAGCTGCACCTGCACCCGACTATGATCGAGGCCCTGGAGCATGAAGATTACAAGTCCTTGCCGGAGCCGGTCTTCGTCGCCGGTTATGTCCGTAAGTATGCACGCCTGGTCGGTCTGGCCCCGGAGCCCCTGGTGGCCGCCTATGGGGCAGCGCCGGCCCGGGTGCGTACCGACACCGCGGTGCGTGCCGGCCACCGCCGGACCGGCGTCAGTCATCTGACCGTCGGCCTGGTGGGGCTGGGGATCCTGCTCCTGGTGGGTGTCTTGACGTTCCTGTGGCGACAGTACCAACGACCGGACCTGGGGCTGGAAACGACCGCTGCCGCGGAGGTCGGGCGGGAAGCGGCAGTGTCGGATATGCTCGATAAGATCCCGGAGCCTGAGCTGTCGGCCTTCCTCACCGACCTGGAGGACCTACTCGCGGATCAGGAGACGGGGCAATCTCCCGAGCCGGGATCGGACCCGGAGACCGCGCAGCCACAACCGCCGACCACCGATGGTACGACCGCAGCCGTGGGCACCCAGCCTACGGGCGTCGCCCAGGACACCGCAGCAACGATCGCCGGCAAGTCCGGTGCAATCGAGGTCAGCTTCAACGGCCCCTGTTGGGCAGATGTGCGCGATAGCGAGCAAAAACACAAGCTCTTCGGCAAGATGGAGAAAGGTGACCATTACGTTTTGGAGGGTAAGCCGCCGCACGCGTTCATACTCGGAAACGCGGCGGCGGTACAGGTCACGGTGAGGGGGAAGCCCCTCGATTTGAGCACCGTTTCCCGCGGCAATGTCGCTCGCTTCACGCTGGATGCGGACGGCAGGATACGCTGAGCGGCCACCGGCGGGTCGATCCTCACCATGCACGGACCAGCGGCACAAACCCTCCAGGCGATCCGGGGGATGCACGATATCCTCCCGGAGCGGACCGGCCTCTGGCAGACTCTGGAGGACCGCGCCAGGGCAGTCCTCGAGGGCTATGGCTACCAGGAGATCCGCACGCCCCTGGTGGAGGTAACGGACCTGTTCAAACGCTCCATCGGTGAGGTCACTGATATCGTCGAGAAGGAGATGTACAGCTTCGAGGACCGCAACGGCGACAGCCTGAGTCTGCGCCCTGAAGGTACCGCGAGTTGCGTGCGGGCCGCCATCGAGCATGGCCTGGTCTCCGCACCTCGACGCCTCTGGTATCGCGGCCCCATGTTTCGGCACGAGCGCCCCCAGAAGGGCCGCTACCGTCAGTTTCATCAGATCGGCGTCGAGGTCTTCGGGCTCGCGGGACCGGACATCGACCAAGAGGTGGTGCTGCTGACCCAGCGCCTGTGGGACACCCTCGGACTCAGGAACTTAAGGCTGGAGATCAATAGCCTGGGCGAAGGCGACGAGCGCGCTGCTTATCGCCGTGAGCTCGTGTCCTATCTGGAGGGGAAGCTGGAGTATCTGGACGCGGACAGCCGCCGCCGACTGCGGACCAACCCCCTGCGGGTGCTCGATACCAAGCATCCGGACACCCAGGCGGTGATCGCCGGGGCGCCGCGCTTCCTAGACTACCTGGGTGAGGAATCACAGGCCCACTTCGACCGCTTTTGCGCCGGTCTCGACGCCGCCGGTGTGGGCTATGAGGTCAATCCACGCCTGGTACGGGGCCTGGACTATTACAACCGCACGGTCTTCGAATGGATCGCCGACGGTCTCGGCGCCCAAGGCACTGTCTGCGCCGGGGGGCGTTACGATACCCTGGTGGCCCGACTCGGGGGGCGCCCGACCCCCGCCGTCGGCTTCGCCTTGGGGCTGGAGCGCCTGGTTTCCATGCTGGAGGCCGGACCACCGCCGCCGGATAAGGGCTTGGATGCCTATCTGATCGCCGTGGGGGACGGACCCCAGGCCAAGGCCCTGCTGGTGGCCGAGACCCTGCGCGACGCCTCGCCCAGGCTACGCCTGATCTGCCACTGCGGCGGCGGCAGCTTCAAGAGCCAATTCAAGAAGGCGGACCGCAGCGGCGCCCGCTATGCCCTGGTGCTCGGCGAAGACGAACTGGCGCGCGGGGTGATCGGCGTGAAGCCCCTGCGCGAGGAGGGCGAGCAGTCGGAGGTCGCACTGGACCAGCTGGGGGCCTTCTTTGCTACGCGAACTTCCAACTAGAAAGGCGGGATGCGCTGCGCTTTCCCGCCCTACGTGCTGGTCTGTCGAAGATATCGAAGTCTATCCAAGAACCGTCGATAACGGCGAACCGATCCCGACTGAATTCGCGTTCATTTGCGGCAAAAAAAGATTCCCATAAGCACAACATCCAAAATGTCAGGAGTCCCTAAAACGCATCAGCATTCAAAAATCCGCGGGAGGGAATTGTGATCAACTACGAATCGGACGAGGAAAGGGCCGAAGCGATCAAGAAGTGGTGGAAGGAGAACGGCCTTTCCATCTTGCTCGGGGTGGGCATCGGCCTGGGGGCCATCTTCGGCTGGCGGGCCTGGATGGGCTACCGGGAAACGGTGGGACAGCAGGCCTCCGCGGCCTTCGAGCAGCTCTTGGCCGCCGCCGCCGGCAATGCCCAGTCCACGCGCGCGCAATCCAAGCTGCTGCGCGAGGAGTTCGCTGCCACCGCCTACGCGACCTTGGCGTCGCTGGTGCAGGCCCGCGTCGAGGTCGAGGCCGGCAATCTCGCCGCTGCCCGCACTGCCCTTGAGCAGGCGATCGCCGGCTCCCCCGCTCCCGGCATTAGGCGCATCGCCGCCTTGCGCCTGGCCCGTGTCCTGATCGCGGAGGGCGACCTTGAGGGGGCGGCGGGCTTGGTCGCACAGCATGACGACAGCAAAGGCTTCGGGGGCGCCTTCGCCGCCCTGCGCGGTGAGATTGCACAGGCCCAAGGCCGTATGGCTGACGCCCGCGCCGCCTATGAGCAGGCACTCGCCGCCGGTGCCCCGAGCCCGGATCGGATACGCATGAAGCTCGATAACCTGCCCCCCGCCAGCTGAAGCGATTTAACCACGGAGACACAGAGCACGTGGATATCGGGCACCGGCACCATCAAGGCAGTATGCTTCCGGAGGAATCGTTTTTAGCTCTTTATGGATTCCGGACAGCTAACGATCATAGAAGGATTCCCCCGGACGTTTTGGAGTGCGGCGGCAACTTCACCCTGATGCTTACCGGAACCGACAGCGCGAGACATAAGCCGGGGGTCGGCCAAGTGGTACGATCTTGCCGCCGCTTTGGATGTGGCGAGGTATCCGTTCCCGGCCAAGGTGTTGTGGCCAGAGGAAAGCGCCGTCGCCGCGG
>NZ_FLUY01001132.1 GCF_900092655.1 Candidatus Thiosymbion oneisti | reverse complement strand
CATTATTGCAATCTAAAACAACGAGTTATGGAGCGAATGAGCGGCCACGATGCCCTCATGGCTCGTTCCCACGCTCCAGC
>NZ_FLUY01001342.1 GCF_900092655.1 Candidatus Thiosymbion oneisti | reverse complement strand
TCACTGCCATTAAGTTAAGGAAAAGCGCAAAAATATGCCGCATACTTCACGTTTTTTCGAGATCATAGCAATGAGCAAAAAAGTCACCGGGGGATCGAGAAGACCCGTGAGCTGCTGACCGAGGATGACTTCAAGGCCCGCCATCGCAGCTCAGCGCGGTCCTTCACCCGTGAGCGGGTGCTCACGTTCGCCGTGGTGGTGACCTTGGTGCTGAGAAAAAGCGTGAAGTCGTTGCAGAACCTCCTCAACGAAGCGCTGAACTGGCTGGGCGATGAGCTGGTCACGGCAAGCGCGTTCTGCCAGGCACGTTACCAACTCAAGCACACGGCCTTTATCGAGATCAATGAGAAGGCCGTGGTAGAGACGCTCTACAGCGATGATGATTACCCGCGTTACTGGGGGTTTCGACTGCTGGGAGTGGACGGCTCGAAGGTGCTGCTGCCCGACACGGATGCCGTGCGCGAGGCCTTTGGCACCATCGCCTACAGCAATGGCAAAGACAGCAAGGTGCAAGGAGAGCACCCCGATGCCTTGGCCTCGGTGCTCTATGATCTGTGCAACCGCGTGGCCCTGGACGCACGTCTGGAGCGGGCCGATGCCTATGAGGTGGATTTGGCGGTGGCGCATCTGGAGCATGCCCGCCCGGGCGACTTGCTGTTGGCCGATCGCAACGACCCCTCCGATCATCTGCTGGCGGAACTCAGTCAGCGTGGCATCGACTTCGCGATCCGTTGCTCGGCGGCCTCCTTCAAGCAGGCCCGAGCCATGCTGCGCGGTCAGGGTGCCGACAGCCAAGTCGTCACGCTCACGCCCTGCTCGCAAAAGGCGGCGGACATCCGCCGCCGTGCCCTGCCGATGCGTATGCGTGTGCGCTTCGTGCGTGTGCGCCTGAGCACCGGGGAATGGGAAGTGCTGGTGACGTCCTTGTGCGATGGCGCGCGCTGGCCCACAGCGGATTTTCGCGCGCTCTACCACCAGCGCTGGGGTGTGGCGAGCTTCTATGGGGTGCTCAAGACGCGCTTGGCGTTGGCGAATTTCACCGGCCTCGGTCCCGAGGCGGTGCGCCAGGATTTCTTCGCCACCGTCTTCCTCAGCGGCCTGGAGTCGTTGCTCACCGAAAGCGCACAGGTCAACCTCGATGCCAAACCGACCCGCCACCCCCAGCAGGTCAACCGCGCTGTCTCCTTCAATGCCATCAAGCACAACGCCCTGCAGATGCTCATCAGCGATACGAACATCGAGGCGCTCTGCGAGCGCCTCACGGCCCTGTTTATGACCAATCCCTGCTCTCAGCGCCAAGACCGCAACCCCCCGCGTCGCAACACCTCCGCCAGAGGCTTACTCGATTTCTATCGGCGCCGACG
>NZ_FLUY01001129.1 GCF_900092655.1 Candidatus Thiosymbion oneisti | reverse complement strand
ATGGATTCCGGGCTGCTTTGGAGTGCGCCGGCAAAGCGGCGCGACCGAATCGAACCTCAACGACGGGGGATACCAACGGTGCTTGCCAAGAACCTGGGCATCGGGCTCCACACGCGCCGCGGCGACGGCGCTTTCCCCTGGCCGCAAGGCCTTTGCCGGGGATAGATGCGTCGCCAAATCCAAAGCGGCAGCGGGTTTGCAGTGTACATGCTGGTATCCCCGGTTACACCAGGTACCGCGGGTTTCTACCAATGCCGGGATAAAGTCGCCGCCGCACTCCAAAGTTTCCGCTGGACCGCTCCGGTTCGC
>NZ_FLUY01000273.1 GCF_900092655.1 Candidatus Thiosymbion oneisti | reverse complement strand
CTGCTGCCGATGGTGGGCATCCACCCTACGCATGATGGGCATAGCCCACCCTACACTGTTCGAAATACGCGATGGTCCGGCGCAACCCTTCCTCCAGCGTCACCTTGGGCTCCCATCCCAGGTGTTCCCGAGCACGGGCGATATCTGGCCGACGCCGGATCGGATCGTCGGGAGGTAAGGGACGGAACACCAGTTTGGAGCTGGAGTTGGTGAGCCGGATGACCTGCTCCGCCAACTGACCGATCGTGAGCTCGTCGGGATTGCCGAGATTGATCGGACCCGGAAAACCGGGTGCGCCGTCTTCACCCGAAGGTGTATCCATGAAACGCAGGACGCCGTCCACCAGGTCATCGATATAGCAGAAGCTACGGGTCTGCTCACCGTTGCCATATAGGGTGATGTCCTGGCCCTGCAACGCCTGCATGATGAAATTGCTCACCACCCGGCCGTCATTCGGGTGCATCCGCGGGCCATAGGTGTTGAAGATGCGTGCCACTCTGATGTCAAGCCCGTGCTGACGATGGTAATCGAAGAACAGGGTCTCGGCACAGCGTTTGCCTTCATCGTAGCAACTTCTGGTCCCCACCGGATTCACGTTGCCCCAGTAATCCTCGGTCTGCGGGTGTACGCTTGGGTCACCATAGACCTCGCTGGTGCTGGCCTGGAAGATCCGCGCACCTAACCGCTTCGCCAGACCGAGCATGTTGATTGCACCGTGCACGCTGGTCTTGGTGGTCTGCACCGGGTCGTGCCGGTAGTGGATGGGGCTGGCCGGACAGGCCAGGTTGTAGATCAGGTCCACCTCCACGTAGAGCGGGAAGGTAATATCGTGCCGCAGAAACTCGAAACGGGGGTGGGAACGCAGGTGTTCGAGGTTACGCTTGGAGCCGGTAAACAGGTTGTCCGCGCAGATCACCTCGTCCCCGCGTTCCAGCAGCCGGTCGATGAGATGGGAACCCAGGAATCCCGCACCCCCGGTAACCAGGACTCGCTTCCGTTCAATGTAATTCCGCATTGTATTCTCTTGTAATAGAGTTGTTCCGTTTGTTTAATTTGTTAACTTTTTGATTTCCAATACATTTTCATATTCCATGGGCTGGCTGAAAGCAAAAAAACCAGTTCTTTACCTCATGAAAAGTTATCTGAACTCAACCAAGCTCTACAGGCTGCGTTAGAGTTTGGGGGCGCCTAACCAGGCGTTCGGGAGGGACTGAGGTGGAAAGCGCAGCACCTTTTTGGCGTACCGCGTGGATGAAAGATGTTGGGGTTCGTTCCTCACCCCAACCTACGCGCTTCACGCGGATAGTTGAGGTCAATACTGGGCAAGTTTGGGTTGAACCAGAGTGCGGCCTCCCCCACGTGCGAGGCGCATTTGAGCAGGAAGTCGCAGCGGGCCAGCAATAACACGTCGATGAGTACCTCGGCGCCCTTGGCATAGCCGGAATGGGAAGTAGCCTGAAAAGGGGCGAACCCGCTGGTGGACCGGTAGCAGTCGCTCGACAGGATGCGCCCGGCGTACCGTTCTTCTAGGGACTGGAGGTATTGTGCCTGGTCGGTGGCGACGAAAAGCTTCGCCTTCGGGTGTACCGCAAGGTATCGGTCCACCTCCGGGAAATAGGCCTCCGGCTTGACCTTCTGCCGAGTATTTTTCGCGCCCCTTGCGGCTCCCTTGTCGGTTCCCCGCAGGTGTATTCCCAATACCAGGTGGCCCTGCATCTGTTCCCTGTAGAACGCATCGACCCGGTTGCTGATTGCGTCCTTGACCTGCACGTATTTGCCGATAACCTCGTGCGCCCGAGCGCGCTGAAAGTCGTACCAGCGCGCATCGTAGCTTGTCTTCAGCAAATAGCGCCCGTAGGGGTATGCATAGATGCTCCCTTTTTCGTACAGATGCAGGTACCAGAGATCCCGGTCTGTCAGGGTCACCACGTCTCCCGGTTGCAGGGGATGTCCCGGATCTTTCAGCCACTGCTGCACCTGCTCGTAACCGGATCCGGCGACGGGTTCGAAAAAGTACTCCCACATGTTCTCGCCGCGGCTGGGGTCATAGTAGGCATTGTCGCCGTCTGTGGACGATTTGCCGAAAAATACCACGGGCAGGCACTGGTTTCGCTCGCAGAACAGGAGCTGGTTGAGGGCAAAGGTGAAGTAGGCGAAAAAGCCGGCGTAGGAATGGTTGATCCGGATAATGAGGATCTTCCGATACTGTCCCAGCACCGGCTGATCCGGTCCGTCAAACCGATAACGTCCCCGTTTGTATCTGCGCATTCTGTACAGACCCCACTCCAGGGACTCTACTGCCCAGACCACTGCGCTGCCTACCCCGCTTTCGAGCAGCCAGTTCTTCAGCAAGGTTTTCAGAAAGTGCAGCTTGGACAGCAGGCTCAGGTGTTGCCGCGCCGCAGCCATGTCGGCAATGGTTGGTGCCCGTTCGAGGTGCGGCACGTCGTGAACATAGTGGTAGCGGCTCTCGTCGTTTACCCGCAGATCGATATGCGGGTACCTGCGCTCGAATGGGGTGGCATTGACCGGCGGCACCGGCGCGTGGATTTCCTCCGCTTTGGAAAGGAAGCCTGCCCACCAGGCGAAGGTGCTCTGGGACTGGATGATGCGGTTGAAACCGATCATGAACCGGAAATCGTCGATGGGCGAGCCTTCGATGTAGATAGGGCCGAATTTGCTGAAGCTGGCTTTGACCTCCTCGTCCAGGCCGAAACCGCAGATGTACAGCCGGGCGAAGTCCAGTTTCTCCAGGAGATCCAGGTAGAAAGAGAGGCTGATGGCGCGGCTGAAGACGATGAAATCCCCGCGGCGGATGTGGATGACGATGTCGTCCGGGGCGATGTGGTAGCCGAGATCGATGGGGTCGACCGCGAACCAGGAGCGAATACGTGATTTGTGGGTGCGGAAGATCTCGTAGCGCTCGAAAAATCCCTTGATCAGGATCTTCCGGTCCTGCCGGCAGTTTCGCATTCCCTCCAGGTCGATGCGAAAGCCGTCGAAGCCGTTGTGCCCCATCAGTGCCGTCCGGTCCACGGGTCTGCTGAAGCGTTTGCCGTCAATTGCCAGGGGCGCGTCGCGAAAATGGGAGAGCAGGTCCTCCAGCTGGGGAATGTTCTTGCCAGGCTTGTAGGAGGAGTGCTTCACCTCCAATGCGTAGCCCAGGTCTTCGGCGAGTATGCGTGCAAAGGCGTACTGGAACAGGTTGTTCCCGATCAGACCCTGCATCCGGAGTTGTATCATGGTGTGACCGTCAGCTCCGGGTCCACCTCCCGCCGGGTCAGCTGCGACTCCAGGTTGGCGAGTCTCTCTGCGGTGGCGAGCGGGCGATACCACTGGATGGTTCTTCGTAACCCTTCCCGCAGACCGGTGTTTGGGGACCAGTTGAGCATCCGGGTGATTTTCGTATTGTCCGATGCCCGGCTCTTTACACCGACGGGTCTGTCCAGCTGATAGTCGAGCCGGTCCGGGTGCCAACCCAGCAGGTGAAATATCTCCTCGATCAGCTCGTTGATCCTGTGGTGTCGATCCGTACCCAGGTTGATCGCTCTGAAACCGCTCAGGTGAGCTCCCGCAAGCGCCAAGCCATACACAGTGTCGCCCACATAGGTGAAGTTGCGGGTCTGAGTTCCGTCCCCCCACACGGGATAGGGGTCGTAGCGGGCCAGGGCCTTTGCCACCAAGGCGATGACGGCGTGGGTTTCGTTCTCGCGCTCGCCGTAGGCGGTGAATATCCGGGCCGCGATCCCATCGACCCCATGCTGCCGGTGAAACGCACGGAGCTGCAGTTCGCCCATCAGCTTGGCCCAACCGTATTCCCCGTCTGCGAAGGCTCTACCCGCCTGGTCGAAGCCTGCATCCGTCTCCCGGAGCAGTATCCTCTCGATTGTATCCTGCTGGAGATTCGTGGGATAGACACAGGCTGAGCTGGCGTAGACGATTCTCAGTGCGCCGGCCGCAGTGACAGCGTCGAACACGATATGATCCAACAGCATGTTATTGGTGCATTCCACGGGGTGGGAATCGATATAGCCGCGGCCACCATGTGCGGCTGCAAGGTGAAACACGATCTGCTGGTTCCTCGCCGCGCAGGCGGCGAAGCCCGGGTCTCTCAGGTCGCCTTCCAGAAAACAGATTTTGTCTTTCACGTCCCGGAGGTTGTCGAGCGTACCGGACGACAGGTTATCCGCGACGGTGATCTTAGCGCCGCGCGCAACGAGCAGTTCGACTAGGGCACTGCCTATGAAGGATGCCCCGCCCGTGACCAACGTCGGGACGCCTTGGTAATAGTTGTCCAGCAGCTTGTCGGACGTACTCATTTTTTTAATTTATTCATAAGCGTTTCAATTTGATTTATAAGGACATGCGCTCGCCCTGGGATATATGGGAAGAAACATGTGATCATATGGGGTGTAAAGAGGGGCACGAATTTTTATCGGGTATCAAGTGAACAGATGGATGATAATATCAGATCACTGTTCCAGGCTTCTTCCCTGATGAACATCGCGCAGGCGTTCCGCAATGAAACCCGCCACGACCGCGACCTGGGACAATCCCAGTAGGGCCATGCGTAGAAATGGCCGTGGCCGTCTTTTGCGAAATGGATAGCTCACCATGAGGGCATAGAATCGGATACCTTCAAAGGGAATCTTTTTACTCTCTCGCGTCGCCACCCGTGCTCGCAAGTGATGGGCGCCACGGCCATAGTGAAGGTGCTGGCGCCAGAACCGCCTAAAATTGAGGTGGTGCGCATGGCCCATGACGGCATCGGGTACATAGACCAGTGGCCAGCCCATGTCCATCCAACGCAGGCTATAGTCCCGGTCTTCGGCCGCCGCTAACGGGAAACTCTCATCGAAGCCACCGATTGCCGTATGGCGCCGGGCGGAACAGGCCAGATTATTGGAGGTAAAGAAGTGCAGCCCTCCACCTCGCCGGGTGGTGTATTTGTAGAGAAAGCCGATCAGGTCCTGGCTGGTCTCGGAGAAGATATTGTCTTCCAAGATGTTGTACGTTCGGCCTCCGGCGAGTGCGTGCGGCTCCCTCCGTACCGCTGCTGCGATCCTGCTCAGCCAATCGGGTTCGGGCCGGCAATCGTCGTCCGTAAAGGCGAGGATGGGCGCCCGCGCCGCCCGCGCGCCAGCGTTGCGCGCACTGGCGGGCCCAGCGTTCTTCTGACGCAGGCAGGTGATATCGAGTCGGCCTGCAAAGGCATGCGTGACGATCTCCGCCGGTTCAGGCGAGCCGTCGTCTACGACAATGACCTCGAACACCTCGCCTCGCGTTGCGCTGAGTGCATCAAGGCACCGTGCCAACTGCCGCGGACGATTATAGGTCGGGATGATAACGCTGACGTTCGGTTTGCCCATCGGGTACAACTCTATTCAAGATAATAGGTCGTTTCAATCGAGATCACGATGACAATACACATTTAGGATACCAATAGGGAGTGCCGTGAGGCGAGGAACTTTCCGAAAAAAATTCTTGACAATATGAACAATTTTTTCTTTCATAATCCTACGCTCATCTCATAATCGGTTTTCCATTCATTCGGTAACGAAGGTGATTCACGATGCGAACTATCGTTAACAACTCAAAGCTTCAAATCGGATTGCTGCTCAGCGTAAGTTGTGTATTAATTTATGGCCTTTTAACCGATACCCATAATTGGGGAGGAGATTTTGCCGGATACATAATGCAGGCAAAAAGCATTGTGGAGCAGGATATTTCAGGATATATAGCGAGCAACGATTATGTAACCTATCCTTGGGGCTTTCCCATTCTCCTTGCGCCCTTTTATAAGGCATTCGGGCTTGACATCCTCTGGCTGAAAATGGTTGGTGTAATCTGTTATGTCCTATTTCTATTGGTCATTTATCATGGATTCGCGAAATATCATTCAAGGGCCGGAATTCTCGGGGTAACTGCCGTATTCGCATTGAATCCCTCTATGCTTACTTTCCTCAACCAGATATTATCTGATATTCCTTTTCTTCTCTTCTCTACACTATGCGTCTTTCTCGTCGGCCGAGTTATCGTGCAGCGCCGCCCGATCATTTCGTTTCCCATCGACTATATGTTGATTGGCATCATTCTAGGCATTGCCTTTCTTATAAGAAACAATGGGGCATTACTCATCATTCTCGTGGCGCTGACCCAGTTGGTTTCCGCCGCATCCGGCAACCATAACAGTGAACTCGATTTTTCCTTCACAAGACACCTGGTAAGAATGCGTGATGCGTTGAAAACAGCACGCATGTCGCTCTTGATCGAGTTGATTCCGTACGTGACCTTTTTCTGCTTACTCGGCTTGCTGGCCCTTTGGCATCCGCAGCTCCTTTTCGGTGGTGCATTACACCTCGGTGTACTGGATAGGGCTCTGGACAACACTTTACCAAACTTAATTGTACTCAATGCTGCTTATTATGCTGCCATTCCGGTGAAATTTTTCGGAAGTTTTTTGCTATACGCCATGAGTGTTCCCTTTGTATTAATTGGAATAACCCGTAGATATAAAAGCGATTATCATATCTTACTCTATGTGGCGTTGGTAGTTTTTTTCCATCTCATTTGGCCTGGAAGGCAAGGCTTGAGGTATCTATTTCCCTTGCTTCCATTCTATGTGTCTTTCATGTTTACGGGCATCGAAGTATCGTACCGGTCAGCAGCGATCTTCGGGAAACGGATCAAGCCCAGTTATCTCATTGTGGCCGTCATGATGACTTTGTTATTCTTCACAGAAGAAATAGGGTATCGTATCTATGAAAATGTAACCAATGGTAGAACCGTGTTGTGGGGTCCATTCAGACCGGACAGATTCTGGTTGTGGGGTCCATTTTCACCGGATGCCCGTGAGATGTTCCACTTCATAAGGGACAATACCGACACCGAAGATATTATCGTTTTCTTCAAGCCGCGAGTGATGCGATTAATGACTGACCGGATGTCGATAACTCACGAAGATACCAGTATGGGTGATTACTTAGCTGTACCCAAAAACCTTGAGGCTATCTTTCATAGGGGTACCTATGAGGATTTCTACAATGATGTGCTGAAAAGCATCCCGCATCGGCAAATCGTATTCGAGAATGCGCGATTCGCGGTTATCAAGATGTAAGTCCCCGACAACTCTTTGTCGATCAGATCTTGAATGGTGACCAGGCCCCGCTTTCACGGTAGGTTCTGCTGCGATGTCTTTCTCCTCCCAATGATTCTTTCCACTTGCACCTTTGCGGCTCAAACGATTCCGTTCTACATCCCCCACACCCCGATCCGGTGCTCCCTATACCGCTCTTGTCTGACAAAGATCTTTTCTTCCCAGGGCCTCTCCGGGGCGCGATCAAAGACGATCAGATACCCCTCGTCGGTGCCGACCCGGTCCATATAATCGGCGGTCTGGGCCAAGCCCTCTGCGATCGTTGCAGTCAGGGATTTGTGCAGGATCTTGAGCTCGATGACTGCCCGTTGGACCGGGCCCTGGAAGCCCCGACTTTCATCCAAGGGCCACTGCACCGACAGGTCGGTGCGCCGTCTCCCCAGGCCGTACTCCCGGTCGATGCGCCCGCCACTGTTGACGATGCGCTGCAGGAACGACTGCATCAAGAGCTGGGGTCCGGCCTCCTTGTAGTCGAACCGTTCGATCCA
>NZ_FLUY01000634.1 GCF_900092655.1 Candidatus Thiosymbion oneisti | reverse complement strand
CTGTCTAAAAAGGGACCGTAGGCCGTAGGCTGGGTTGCGGCCAGGGACGGCCAAAACCCAGCAATAACCACAGCTGGGGTTCGTTCCTCACCCCAGCCTACCGATTTAAAATTAATAGGTTAGTTTTTAGACAGCCTCTAAGCGTCTCGGTAGGCTAACCGCCAACGCCGATCAGTACAGAGGAGCTGAGTCCGCTAGAGCGGACAAGACGGCGTTCCCACGCTGGAGCGTGGGAACGAGCGTGCAGCTGAAAAACCCAATAATCTGCGGATAAAGGAATCTCTGCGTCTCTGCGGTTCATCGGTCAGATCCTCCGCACAATGCTGAATCATTCAGGACTGCTAAGGGTGCATCCCGACACCGGAGCGTCGGAGCCGGTAGGAACATGGGTATACTACCCGGTTGATGGGTTGACCCCAGCCGCAGGAGGGTGTCGCAACCGCCCGTCCGTGGGCTGGTGTGGGGCGGAAACGGAATAACCTGTGGTTCGAAAGGACTGTTGCGACACCCTCCGCAGATCCAAGGAGACCACAGCATGAAAAAGTTACCAACACCCTGCATCATATGCCTGATGATGCTCACGACTACCGTCACTGCACAGGATGACAAGCAGGGACTCGAGGCGGCATTCGCCGCTGTCGAGCCCAAGGTGATTGAATGGCGGCGCGACATCCACCAGCACCCGGAGCTCTCGAACCGCGAGTTTCGTACCGCGAAAAAGGTCGCCGACCACCTGCGCAGTCTCGGTTTCGATGAGGTCCGGACCGGCATCGCCCACACCGGGGTCGTCGGTACCCTGCAAGGCGCCAAGCCCGGCCCGGTCATCGCCCTGCGTGCGGATATGGACGCCTTGCCGGTGCGCGAACAGACAGGACTGCCGTTCGCGTCCACGGCACGCGACGAATACAACGGGGAGGAAGTCCCGGTCATGCATGCCTGCGGTCATGACACCCATGTCGCCATGCTGATGGGTGCGGCCGAGGTCTTGGCAACCAACCGTGAGCGGCTGGCAGGGACCGTCAAGTTCATCTTCCAGCCGGCCGAGGAAGGGCCCCCCGCCGGCGAGGAGGGCGGCGCGTCGCTGATGGTCAAGGAAGGCGTACTCGCGGGGCCGGATGCGCCGGAGGCCATCCTGGCCCTGCACGTCTGGCCGAATACGGGCGGCACACTTGCCTATCGCTCCGGTGGCTTCCTGGCGGCCGCCGATAATCTGCGGATCAAGGTGGTCGGCCGCCAGACCCACGGCTCCTCACCCTGGCGGGGCGTCGATCCTATCTATGTCGCCGCCCAGATCATGGTCGCTCTGCAGGGGATCCCGGGCCGCCACCTGGACATCACCAAGGGCCCGGCGGTGATTACGATCGGCAGTGTGCACGGCGGCGTGCGCGGCAACATCATCCCCGATGAGGTCGAGATGATCGGGACGATCCGAACCTTCGATCCGGAGACCCGCGCGCTGCTGCATGCGAAGCTGCGCAGCACGGTCCGGGCGCTCGCGGAAGCCAACGGTGCCACCGCCACTGTTACCATCGAGTCTTATGCGCCGGTAGTCCGTAATCATCCCGAACTCTTGCGGAAGATGATGCCCACCCTGCGCTGGGCTGCGGGCGACGACAAGGTCATGGAAGCGTCGCTGATCACGGGGGCCGAGGACTTTGCCTTCTACCTGGAATCCATACCGGGCCTGTATCTGATGCTCGGCGTGAACGACCCGGGCGTCGCCTCCGGCGAGGCACCGGCCAATCACTCGCCGTTCTTCGATGCCAATGAGGCTGCCCTGATCACCGGTGTGCGGACCCTGGTAGGATTCGCACTCGACTATGCCCGGGTAGCGGCGGCTGACAAGCCCATGTAGGTTGGGCAAAGGGTGTAGGATGCGGTGAGCGCGGTGGTTCCGAGCTTGCCGGCCGATGCATGCACTCCCCGCGCGAACCGCATCGATGAATGGCCCGCCTGCCTGTGCGTCCCGCACGCAGACAGGTGCTCAACCAGTGGGGCACGCTCATCGTCCAAAGATGCGGTTCGCCGCCGGGCACGTCCCGCGCCCGGCGGCTCACCACATCCTACCGGCTTTGCCCAACCTACGGGCCCGCGCGGACCTCGCTTTGAGTGTAGGTTGTGTTAGCCGCGTGGGGAAACGCCTCGGGGGGCACAAGGTCGAACGCGGCGTAACGCAACACGTCCGGTCCCCCAAACAGCGCAAATTCATTCAGGATTGCTTTTAACCGGACAGCTTCTCAATCGGAGGATTCAAATAATGGGACGCATTGTGGCCCAGGTGGAAGTGACCAATCCTACGGATTCCGAGAAATCGCTGGTGTTCAGCGCATTCGTGGAC
The DNA here is from genome assembly GCF_900092655.1 of Candidatus Thiosymbion oneisti. Taxonomy (GTDB): domain Bacteria; phylum Pseudomonadota; class Gammaproteobacteria; order Chromatiales; family Chromatiaceae; genus Thiosymbion; species Thiosymbion oneisti. The sequence goes on along the minus strand of NZ_FLUY01000634.1, from coordinate 21,463 downwards.
ACCGGTGCCGGGGCATTGGTATTACCATCGTCCTGGAAGGACAGGCTTGGGAAGTTCGTGAATGAAGAGAAGGTCGAGTTTGTGTTGGCGAACAACGAAGTGGTTCATGGTACTGCATGTGGACCTGTTGGTATTCGTATCGAAGGATTCCGAAGGATCTTCAACGAAGTAATCTTTATGGATATGGAACCCGCCGAAGATGGAGACTACCAACCCTTGCTCGGTTACGTCATCCTTGAACAAGCCCAGGTTGCCGTCGATATGCTGGGACATCGACTGGTGCCGGTTAAACATATTGATTGCAAATGATATCAGCAGTCCAATATCCATCTAAACAGCCCGTAGGATGCGGTGAGCGCGAAAGGTCCTTCAGGATAACACCATTGGGCGGCGCGAACCGCATCTCTGGACGGCGACGTGCTCAACATCCATCTAAACAGGGGGCATTAAAGTGACCGATCAATTTAAATCGAAAGTGGTACTGGTTACCGGCGGCAATTCAGGTATCGGCCAGGCCATCGCCTTGGCGTTTGCGAAAGCAGGTGCCAAGGTGGTCGTGGCCGCACGTCGGGTCCCCGCAGGTGAAGAGACCGTGGCCATGATCGAGGAACAAGGCGGCGCAGCCCATTTTGTACCAACGGACGTCTCGCGAGCAGCCGAAGTGAAGGCCATGGTCGCTGCCTGCATCGCCGAATACGGCGGGTTGGACTATGCGGTAAACAACGCGGGTATTGGGGGAACACCCGCCATCCGGGCAGCGGACTATGAGGAAGAGGTTTGGGACCAGGTTATGGACATAAACCTCAAGGGGGTGTGGCTATGTATGAAATACGAAATCCCCGAGATGCTTAAGCGTGGGCAAGGTGCCATTGTGAATATGTCATCCGTATTCGGGCTGAAAGGGGGACCACTAGTCGCAGGAGCAGCCTATTACGCCAGTAAGCATGGGGTAATCGGACTGACCAAGGCGGCTGCGAACGAGTATGCGACCCAAGGTCTGCGTATCAACGCGGTTTGCCCGGGCGCGATTGAGACTCCGATGGTAGCTGAAGAGCTTTCTCAGAATGAAAAGCTCACCGCGCAAATGACAGCTCTACATCCGATGAGACGGTTTGGGCGACCGCAAGAGGTCGCTGCCGTGACCCTATGGTTATGCTCCGAAGGCGCCTCTTTTGTCACCGGCCATGCTCACGCAGTGGATGGTGGTATGTTGATATGAATGTACTTTATTTGATCCCCTCTCCCCGGTCCTCTCCCGGAGGGAGAGGGAGTGCAGCTTGTGGCGTGCCCAACACACTGCTCGTGGCGATGTTTCCATTTAAACCTTATAAACGATCATCGTTAAGTGCTGTATCATGCTCCGGTGCCTACCGGCAATCTGCGGTGCCTGACATGTAACCGAGGTACCGGCCAAGTGGCACCGGTCCACCGCTGTTTTTGGATGTGCCCCCCGAGCATAGGCATTGCAGCCGGAATGAAACACTCCACCGACCAGAAGAGCAGATTCCGAACATGACCACGATTCGCCAAGAAGACCTGATCCAAAGCATCGCCGACGGCTTCCAATACATCTCCTACTACCATCCCCAAGACTACATCCGGGCCCTGGCCGCGGCCTACGAGGCCGAGGAATCCCCCGCGGCGAAGGACGCCATGGCCCAGATCCTGGTCAACTCCAGGATGTGCGCCGAGGACCGGCGTCCTATCTGTCAGGATACCGGGATGGCGGTGGTCTTCCTCCGGGTCGGTATGGAGGTGCGCTGGGAGGCGGAGCTGGGCATCCAGGAGATGGTGGACGAAGGCGTGCGCCGGGCCTATGCCCACCCGGATAATGTGCTGCGCGCGTCGGTCGTCGCGCCGCCTATCGGGGAGCGTAAGAACACCCGCGACAATACCCCTGCGGTGGTCCATACGGAGCTGATACCGGGCGACCGGGTAGAGGTGAAATTGGCGGCCAAGGGCGGCGGCTCGGAGAATAAGGCCAAGTTCACTATCTTAAATCCCAGCGACAGCCTGGTGGACTGGGTGCTCAAGGTGGTCCCCACGATGGGCGCCGGCTGGTGTCCGCCGGGGATGCTGGGTATGGGTATCGGCGGCTCTGCGGAGAAGGCCATGCTGTTGGCCAAGGAGGCCCTGATGGAGCCTATCGATATCCACGAACTCAAGGCCCGGGGCCCCGCGAGCCCCAGCGAGGCGCTGCGCCTGGAGCTGTTCGAAAAGGTCAACGCCTTGGGGATCGGCGCCCAGGGGCTCGGGGGCCTGACCACGGTCCTGGACGTCAAGATCAAGGAGTACCCGACCCACGCCGCCTCGCTGCCGGTGGCCGTCATCCCTAATTGTGCCGCCACGCGCCACCTGGAATTCACCTTGGACGGCAAGGGACCGGCCAAGCTCGAGCCCCCGCGCCCGGAGGAGTGGCCGGACGTCACCTGGGAGGCCGGCCCGGACGCCAAGCGGGTCGATCTGGACCGGATCACGCGGGAGGAGATCGCCAGCTGGCGGCCCGGCGACCGAATCCTGCTCTCCGGCAAGCTGCTCACCGGACGCGACGCGGCCCACAAGCGTATTGTCGATATGCTGGCGCGGGGGGAGGCGCTCCCGGAAGGGGTCGATTTCACCAATCGCTTCATCTACTACGTGGGTCCGGTGGACCCGGTGCGGGACGAGATCGTTGGTCCCGCCGGTCCCACCACCGCCACGCGCATGGACAAATTCACCGAGCAGATGCTCGCCGAGACCGGGCTCATCGGTATGGTGGGCAAGGCCGAGCGCGGACCTGTCGCCATCGAGGCTATCAAGAAACATCAGGCGGTCTATCTGATGGCCGTGGGCGGGGCCGCCTATCTGGTGGCCAAGGCGATCGAGGGCTCACGCATGATCGCCTTCGAGGACCTGGGGATGGAGGCGATCCGCGAGTTCGAGATCCGGGATATGCCGGTGACCGTCGCCGTCGACTCCCGCGGCGAGTCGGTGCACAAGACAGGTCCGGCGGAATGGCGGAAGCGGATCGGCAAGCTTCCGGCGGATGCTTAATACGGCAGTACCGCTAACATCGAACGAGCGGGATCTTCACGGATTGAGCCGAGATTGGGCAAAGCCCGTAGAATGTGGTGAACGCAGCGAACCATCTTGCGCAGCGAACCGCATTTTTGGACGGCGGGCGTGCCCAATACGCGGGTCTCGTTGTAACGCAATGCATTAAGTTAAGCGTTACCGGTCATCAAAAAAGAGGAAGGCTCTTTATGGATTCCGGACTGTTCACGATCACGGAGGGTACTACCGGACGTTTTGGAGTGCGGCGGCACCCTTACTTCAGTACCTACCGGAATCCGCGATGCCCGATGTAACCACAGCGTTGGCATGGAACACTGGCCCGCCGCCGCTTTGGATTTGGCGATGCATGAGGCTTTGCGGCCAGGGGAAAGCGCCGTCGCCGCGGCGCGCGTAGCGCTCAGAGCCCGAATCCCCGGCAAACGCGGCTGGTATTCCCCGTCGCTGAGGTTCGATTCGGTCACGCCGCTTTGCCGGCGCACTCCAAAGCAGTCCGGAATCCATAATAAGCAACAGCAACCTTGATAGGAGCGACAGGCAATGACATATGTAGTGACTGAACAATGTATTAAATGCAAATATACCGACTGTGTTGAGGTCTGTCCGGTAGATTGCTTTCATGAAGGGCCAAATTTTTTGGTCATCGATCCGGAGGAATGTATCGATTGTGCCGTCTGTGAGCCCGAATGTCCGGTAAACGCGATTTTCTCTGATGATGATTTACCCCAGGATCAAGAAATATTTCTTGAGATCAATGCCCGCTTATCCGAACAGTGGCCTGTTATTACGGAAATTAAACCACCGCCTGAAGATGCCGATAACTGGCGTGACGTAGAGGGTAAGCGTCAGCATCTGGAAGAGTAAAACTCTGTGTCCTCTGCGTCTCTGCGGTTGACCGCAACAGGGCACCGGCATTACAGACAAGATCATGAATGACGAGACCGGACCGGGAAGCGACCGGCTGCGAGCCGATGCCCTGGAACAGATCGCCGCAGCACAGGACCTCGTGGCCCTAGACCAGGTGCGGGTACGCTATCTGGGCAAAAGTGGTCTGCTCACCGGGGAGCTCAAACGGCTCGGAAGGCTGCCGCAAGCCGAGCGTCCACGGGCCGGACAGGCGATCAACCAGGCCAAGGTGCAGGTCCAGGAGGCCATCGAAGCCCGCAGGAAATCATTGGAGCAGGCGGTCCTGGTCGACCGCCTAGCCGCTGAGCGCATCGATGTCACCTTGCCGGGCCGCGGCCAAAGGCCCGGCAGTTTGCACCCCATTACCCGCACCCTGAAGCGGATCGAGCGGCTGTTCGCCAACGCGGGGTTCGGCGTTGCCGAAGGGCCGGAGGTCGAGGATGACTATCATAACTTCGAGGCCCTCAACATCCCGGCCTATCATCCGGCGCGGGCCATGCACGACACCTTCTACTTCGACGAGCACCTGCTCCTGCGCACCCACACCTCGCCGGTGCAGATCCGAGTCATGGAGCAGGAAGGGCCGCCGTTGCGGATCATCGCCCCCGGACGGGTCTATCGCTGCGACTCCGATCTGACCCATACCCCCATGTTCCACCAGGTGGAAGGCTTTCTCGTGGACGAGCAAGTGACCTTCGCCGACCTCAAAGGTATCCTCTATGATTTCCTGCGCAACTTTTTCGAGCGTGACCTTAGGCTTCGCTTTCGGCCGTCCTATTTCCCCTTCACCGAGCCTTCCGCGGAGGTGGATATCGAGTGTGTCATGTGTAACGGGACCGGCTGCCGGGTGTGCAAGCAGACCGGTTGGCTGGAGGTATTAGGCTGTGGAATGATCCATCCGGAGGTATTCCGCCAGGTGGGGATCGATGCCGAACGCTACCTCGGCTACGCCTTCGGCATGGGCGTGGAACGCCTGGCGATGCTGCGTTACGGCATCGATGATATCCGGCTCTATTTCGAGAACGATATCCGGTTTCTCCGGCAGTTTGCTTGAATATCGCGTTAGGCCGATAGATACGAAATTTCAGCGGGACTAGTGGGCTATTCCAACTAATTTTACAAGTTGTCATTTCGAGCGCAGCGAGAAATCTTGTAACTTTACTGGTTGTCTTATCACCAAAGATCTCTCCCTTCGGTCGAGATGACAGAGATTGGGTAGTGGTAAATCTTTAAATGGTAGAGGATAGGTCCTGTTGACAATGAGTAGGATGGGCAAAGCCAGCCCGGCCAGCCGGGCTCGCGGCCGCGGTCATTCCACGGCGGTTTGCAAGCCGCGACGGCTTGGGAGGATGCTCCGGCGCGGCGTGCCCATCACCCGCTGTTGTGAAAAGTGAAAGATTAGTGGCACAGACCTATCACTACCAGGGAGTGGGGCAAATGTTCGGTGTGAATCCATGTCCTTGTCGTTTAACGCAAAGGCGCAAGGTCGCCACGACGCAAAGAAAACAAAATACTCTTTGCGTCATGGCGCCCTTGCGTTAAATTTGAAGGGGACTAAAGGGTTACCACTCGATTTTTTGTGCTGCGCACAAACTTGACTCATTTGTAAAGCTCCAGGTCCCTCAAGGATCCTAGGGCCATAGGCTGGGGTGAGGTACGAACCCCAACTTTTTCCAGCCTACGAGATGGGGATGCTGGGGTTCGCAAGCTCATCCCAGCCTACGAGCTGTTAGGGCATAAAGGAATAATACATAAATGTCTCTTCTAAGCGAGATACAAGCATCAGCGGTTGATGCACGTGAGCCAATTACTGCGCTGCTTAGAAGGTGCAAAATACTTGCCGCTAGGCTTAAGCATGCAGAATTCAAAGCATGGGTAGAAAACGAGCTCAGCGGGTACAACACCAAAGAGTCTATACCCGAATACAGAATCTATGTGGTTGGGTGCAAAGGCTATTTTGCTGGCCCCTATGGATCGGGGATGAAAAATGCTGATATTCCAAAGAGCGCGATTCCAAAAGAGGTGCGAGACGAGCTGTTTACCTCGTATTTTGCTCAGCCAGTAGCAGCTATAGAGTCTTTGATTCAGGATTCAGAAGGAGGCACGGTTCAAGGACCTTGGCCGCCAGAGGTGACGGCTATTGTAGGCGAGCGTATTTATCAAGGTATGAATTGCCTTCAGGCGTGGAAAGTAATTCCAGTCAATGGTCTCGTTGCAGCTCTAGATATAATTAGGAGCAAAGTGCTTAATTTTGTATTGGAGTTGGAGGCAGAATCCCCGGAAGCGGGAGACAGTCCACAGAGTGCCCCCGTTGTTTCAAATGAAAGAATTACGCAGATTTTCAATACGTATATAACCGGCAAGGTTCAGAATGTAGCCACAGGCAGCACAAACGTTTCCCAGAATGCAACTGCGGAAACAAATGACAAGCTATTTGATCAACTAATAGCAAATATAATGGCTGTAAACGGGAGAAAGGACGAGAAGGATGAGCTTGCAGGGATAGTTGAAGAAATGAAAGCAAGCCAAGGAAAAGAAACATTTAGATCTCACTATCAAAGTTTCATGTCAGCTCTGGCAGATCATTTCCAAGTATTTGGGCCAGTTATCGCGCCATTTCTTCCTGCGTTGGTAGAGATATTGCCCTAACCAGGCGCTCCAGCCGACCGCGTCGTACCGTGGCGCCTGAGCGCAAACGTTAGTATCCGCTGGGGAGAGTATTATGCTAGTAGAATATCTACAGACAAGTTTACGACATGCACATTATGAAATTCTTGAAGAAGACAAGAGTTTCTATGGAGAAATTCCTGGCTTCCAGGGAGTCTACGCTAATGCCCCTACCTTAGAAGAGTGTCATAAACAACTTAAAGAGGTACTGGAAGAATGGGTACTCTTTAGGATTCATAAAAATCTGCCATTATTGTCAGGTCCCATATGATTACATGGGGGTTTTTTGAAAAGGGCCGTAGGCTGGGATGAGGTACGAACCCCAACTTCTTCCAGCCTGCGAGGATGGGGATGCCGGGGTTCGCAAGCTCATCCCAGCTTACGAGCTTCATAGCAAAGGCAAATCGTATGAGATACCGAGTTGTCATTGAACGAGATGAGGATGGAGTCTTCGTCGCAGAGGTTCCGTCACTTCCTGGTTGCATCTCCCAGAGTGGAACCAGGCTTGAGGCCTTTACGAATGTTTGCGAGGCTATCGAGCTCTATCTCGAAAGCCTTGCGGCACATGGGGAACCAGTTCCTCCCAGCATCTCTGAAGACATTATCGAGGTTAAGGAGCTCATCAATGGCTAATTTTTCAACACTATGGAAAAACCATGTTGGCCGAGGTTATGTTTGCGATCGAGGCATATTCCCCAATCAATGTGCAATGCGTATGGGAAAGGCTTTAGAGGATAGCGGCGTTTCTTTAAAGGGAAAAAATCTTAAACGCTGCTCAAGTTACTCTGCAAAGTTTAAACATCACAAGCCTGGACACATTCGTTCAGCACAGGAGCTGGCGAATGTTTTCTATCGCAATCCCACACTTCTAGGAGCTGGAGTTAAAAAGTTGATTCTCAATGGAACGATTGATGACAACCTAAGCTCATTCAAGAATAAAAAAGGCATGGTATTTATTATGAACGGTTGGGGTACCACCGACCATATCGACCTATGGGATGGTGTTTTAATGCAAATGAAGGGGACTTACGACACCATTGGTTATCGAAAACGTGGGAAACAGGTTTGGTTTTGGGAGTTGCTGACATGATGGCTATTTATAATCCATTACCATTCGGCATTAAAAGTAAATTACTGCCAGCAATAGCAGGGTTTTTGTTCTCCATTTCAGCTTGTCATGCTAGTGATAATGTAAATCCGGATTTCCTTACTGTTGTGAAAATCGAAAAGTTTAAGTTGGAACTTCATCGCCGGCAAGACCGATGTGCAATCCGGCTTAATGACGTCCCGAAAAGTGAACTGCTTGGTATTCCATATCCTTGTGGATTTGTTCGGGTTGACGAAAGATTAACGGCACAGACCTATCACTACAAAGGAGTTGGGCAAGTATTTGTTGTGGCAGGCCCTCTGGCCGATAAAAAGGCTTATACGGAAAGCTTCGGTGTCAAGCCTGAATACAGGTGTTCCAATCAAGGTCAAGCCATTATCGTGCAGGAAAACAAATTGATATTGCGTCAGGCTAAATATATACCTCTAGGTTTCTGCCACCATTTAGGTTTCGATGAAAAAGATTATTACGGCTTCGCACATCCCATTGATTAAGGGCCGTAGGCTGGGGTGAGGTATGAACCCCACCTTTTTGCAGCCTACGAGGATGGAGATGCCGGGGTTCGCAAGCTCACCCCAGCCTACGAGCTGGTTCGGTGGGATCGGACTAATAGGACAGGATTTACAGGATTACACAAGATTTACAAGATTCTTGCATCTTAATACAAATATCCTGTTAATCCTGGATATCCTGTTAATCCTGTACTATTTAAAAGTAGCCTAACCAAGCGTTGCAGGAAAGGGTGAAATGCGATTTAGCGAGGCATGGTTGCGGGAGTGGGTGAATCCCGATGTGGATACTCGAACCCTGGCCGACCAATTGACGATGGCGGGGCTCGAGGTGGACGCGGTGGAACCCGCGGCCCCCGAGTTCAGCGACGTTCTGGTAGGTCAGGTCCGAGCCGTCGAGGCCCATCCCAACGCCGAGAAGCTGCGCCTGTGCCGGGTCGATGTGGGGTCCGGAGGGCCCTTGCAGATCATTTGCGGCGCTGCCAATGTGGCCGCGGATATGAAGGTCCCGGTGGCCATGCTGGGGGCACGTCTGCCGGGGGACTTGGAGATCAAGCGGGCCAGGCTGCGCGGCGTCGAATCCCTAGGGATGATCTGCGCCGCGAACGAGCTCGGACTCGCCGAGTCCTCGGAGGGCATCTTACCCTTACCTGCGGACGCCCCGGTGGGGGCGGATTTACGCTCTTATTTGGACCTTGACGACTGGTGCATCGCGCTCGATCTGACCCCCGACCGGGCCGATTGCCTGAGCCTCGCCGGCGTATCCCGGGAGGTAGGGGCCATCAATCGCAGCCCTGTCCAGGGACCCCTCATCGAGCCCGTCCCCCCCCGCAACGACGACTGCTTTCCGGTCCGTCTGGAGGCCCCCGAGGCCTGTCCCAGCTATGTCTGTCGGGTCGTCCGCGACATCGACCCCGACGCCGTGACCCCGCTGTGGATGCAGGAACGCCTGCGCCGCAGCGGCCTGCGCAGCATCGGCCCCGTGGTGGACGTCACCAACTATGTACTCCTGGAGCTCGGTCAACCGCTGCACGGCTTCGACCTCGACCGGCTGGACGGAGCGATCCGCGTGCGCATGGCGATGGCCGGCGAACGCCTGCTCCTGCTCAACGGCGAGGAGCTCGCGCTGCGGGACGATACCCTGGTGATCGCCGATCGCAACCGGCCCGTCGCCCTGGCGGGCATCATGGGCGGAGCCGAGACGGGGGTAACAACCCGTACCCGCCACGTCCTGCTCGAGAGTGCCTTCTTCGCCCCCCGGGCCATCAGCGGAAGGGCTCGCAGCTACGGGCTGCATACCGACTCCTCCCACCGGTTCGAGCGCGGGGTCGACCCGGAGCTTCAGGCGCGGGCCGTGGAGCGGGCAACAGCACTGCTGCTGGACATCGTGGGCGGCAGGCCAGGGCCGGTCGCGGGCCTGAACGCGGAGGAACATTTGCCCCGGCGGAAGAGGCTGCGCCTACGCCGCGAGCGGATCGGCAAAGTACTCGGGACGAAGCCGGCGGATGCAGCCGTTGAGGACATCTTCACCCGGCTGGGTATACGGATCACACCGGCCTCCGACGGCTGGGATCTGGTTCCGCCCAGCAGTCGCTTCGACCTGCAGCTCGAGGTAGATCTGATCGCCGAGATTGGCCGCATCCAGGGTTACGAGCAGATCCCTGTGACCCATGCCGGCGCGGCGGCTACCATCAGGGCACTCCCCGAGACGGCATTCGATCTGGACCGCGCCAGACTGGCCTTGGTGGCCCGGGGTTATCACGAAGTGATTACCTACAGCTTCGTGAGCCCGGAGTTGCAGCATCGCATCGATCCGCGCCCCGAGACCCTGACCTTGTCCAATCCGCTCTCTCTGGATATGTCCGTCATGCGTACCAGTCTTTGGCCGGGACTGGTGCAGACGGCACGCCAAAACCAGGCCCGTCGACAGGAGCGCGTGCGCATCTTCGAGAGTGGCCTGTGCTTCCTCCGTATCGGAGACAAGTTGGAGCAGAATGAGCAGCTCGCCGGTCTGGTCGTCGGTTTCTCGGCCCCCGTGCAATGGGGCATGCGGGTCCGCCCGGTCGATTTTTACGGCACCAAGGCGGATCTGGAGGCCGTACTCGGCCTGACCGGTAATCCGGAGCGATTCCGCTTTTTACCCGCCGCGCACCCGGCCCTGCATCCGGGCCAGACCGCCTGCATCGAGCACGACGGCCGCAAGATCGGTATGCTCGGTATGCTGCACCCGGCCTTGGCGGCGGAGCTCGACATCAAGGGCAATGCCTTCCTGTTCGAGGTCGCACTCGCCGAGTTGCAGACGGGCCCGCCGCCGGCATTCGAGCCGCCGTCCAGGTTCCCGGCCATCCGGCGCGACCTGGCGATCGTCGTCGCCGCAGAGGTAACCTACGACCAAGTGCGCGAGTGTGCGGCGAGTGCCGCCTCCGATCTGCTTCAGGACCTTGTCCTGTTCGACGTCTATCAGGGCCCGGAAATAGATTCCGGAAAAAAAAGTCTTGCCTTTGGATTGATTTTGCAGGCATCTTCCCGGACACTAACGGATCGGGAAGTCGATGCGACGATTTCCCGCGTGTTGGCGCAAATCAAAAGCGAACTCGGGGCGAAACTGAGAGATTGACACGATGGCACTGACCAAGGCCAACATGGCAGAGCACCTCTTCACCCAGCTGGGCCTGAACAAACGAGAGGCCAAGGACATCGTCGAGAGGTTCTTCGAACATATCCGCGCTGCCCTTGAAAAGGGTGAGCAGGTAAAGCTGTCCGGGTTCGGAAATTTCGATCTCAGGGAGAAGCGGCGGCGTCCCGGAAGAAACCCCAAAACAGGTGAGGAGATCCCTATCTCCGCCCGGCGTGTAGTCACTTTTCGTCCGGGACAGAAGCTAAAATTACGGGTGGAAGCCTATGCTGGAAACGAACAATAGCAGCAACGAGCTGTCGCCCATACCAGGCAAGCGTTACTTCACCATCGGTGAGGTGAGCAAGCTGTGCGGGGTCAAGCCGCACGTTCTACGCTACTGGGAGCAAGAGTTTCCCCAGCTCAAACCGGTGAAGCGACGGGGCAACCGCCGCTACTACCAACATCACGACGTACTCATGGTACGCCAGATCCGGAGTTTGCTCTACGAGCAGGGATTTACCATCGGCGGTGCCCGTCAGCAACTATCGGGTAAGATCGCTCACCAGGACGCCTCGCAAAGCCACCAGATCATCCACCAGTTGCGACTGGAGCTCGAAGAGATCCTGCAAATTCTCAAGCGCTGAACCGAAGGCGGCGAACCGGAGGCAGCGGTAGCGGCGTGGCTACCCGTCGCCTACCGGTTGTGTGGGAATCTTCAACCTACCTACCCCGTTTCTCGTGCCGAGTAGGTAAGCCATTCATGGCAACCAATCAAACGGCACTCAAGCCCTCCAGTTTTGCATGGCGTCTGGTGCGCGACCGGCTGCTCTCGGAACAGCAGGCACGGAACGCGCACCGGGAAGCACTCGAGCGCCGCCAATCGTTTGTCCAGTATGTGGTCGCAGAGGCACATCTGGACAGCGGGCAAGTCGCCCTTGCCGCCGCTGATGAGTTCGGGGTACCCCTGTTGGATCTGGATGCCGTCGAGCTTGCCGATCTCCCCCTGGACCTGGTCGATGAGAAGCTGGTGAGCAAGCACCGCGCCTTGCCCATCTTCCAGCGCGGCAATCGGCTTTCTCTCGGCATCTCGGACCCTACGAACCACCGCGCCTTGGAGGAGATCGGGTTCGCCACGGGCTTGGCCACGAACATGGTCCTGGTCGAAGAGGCAAAGCTTGCCGCCGCGCTCGAGCAGGCGACTGCGGCCCGCGACCGGGCCATGTCGGATATCCTGGATACCGACCTGGACAGCTTGGACACCGCCTCCGAGGGAGAGGCGCAAGGGTACGACTCGGAGCTGAACGTCGACGACGCCCCCATTGTCCGCTATATCAATAAGGTCCTTATGGACGCCATCAGCAACGGGGCCTCGGATATCCACTTCGAACCCTACGAGAAGCATTGCCGCATCCGCTTCCGACAGGACGGTCTGTTGCGGGAAGTTTCCAATCCTCCAGTGAATATCGCCGCGCGCCTGGTGGCGCGACTCAAGGTGATGTCGCGCATGAATATAGCCGAGCGCCGGGTGCCTCAGGACGGACGCATCAAGCTCAAGATCGGCCGCGACCGGGAGATCGATTTCCGCGTCAACACCCTGCCGACCCTGCACGGGGAGAAGGTCGTCCTGAGAATCCTGGACGCATCGGCGGACCTGGTCGGCATCGATCACCTCGGCTTCGAGCCGGAGCAGAAATCCGTATTCTTATCCGCCATTCAAAAACCCTACGGCATGATTCTGGTGACCGGACCCACGGGCTCGGGAAAGACGGTTTCCTTATACAGCGCCTTGGACATCCTCAACCGATCGGAGGTCAACATCTCGACGGTTGAGGACCCGGTAGAAATCCGGGTGCCCGGAATCAACCAGGTCAACATGAATGTAAAGACAGGGCTCACCTTTGCGGCAGCGTTGCGGGCCTTTCTGCGTCAAGACCCGGATATCGTCATGGTCGGCGAGATTCGTGACCTGGAGACGGCGGAGATCGCGGTCAAGGCCGCCCAGACGGGACACCTGGTGCTCTCCACCCTGCACACCAATGATGCACCCCAATCCCTGACCCGTCTGGCGAATATGGGCATCCCTCTCTACAACATCGCCTCCTCGGTTCACTTGATCATGGCCCAGCGCCTGGCACGGCGACTTTGCCCCCATTGCAAGGAGCCCGAGCGGCTTCCACGCGACGCCTTGTTGGGAGAGGGCTTCGGTAGTCATGAAATCGAGGCGGAGTTGACGATCTACCGCGCGGTCGGCTGTGAGCACTGCACCAACGGATACCGGGGGCGCGTCGGCATCTTTCAGGCCATGCCGATTTCCGAGGCAATCGGGCGCCTGATTCTGGGCGGCGGCAATGCGCTGGAGCTCGCGGAGCAGGCCCGGCTCGAAGGTGTGATGGACCTGCGCGAATCGGGTCTAAGCAAGGTCAAATCGGGAATCACCAGCCTCGAAGAGATCAACCGGGTGATCAGGGACTAGGGTGTGTTGACATTTAGTTTGCTACCGAATCACGGTCGAGAGATCTGATCCTTGGCAGCGTAACTTCGTATCGACTCTGCCTATTTTGGGTCGTCAACGGCACATAGAGTATCAATGCACGTGGCGGGTCTCCGGGTCAGTGCGCGATACGATGACGACCGGGCGAGTTTTTGCCGCTAACCCCAGATCGGCAAGCCACACGTCACCGGATTGCGGGTTCATCAAGCATATCCAAGGCTTCTTGCTCCACACCACGCGACTGCAACACATCTAACGTGTCCTGATCAGCCAGATCAATAATTTCCGCGATGCACTGCCGCACCTGTTGCGCTGTCTCAGGTTGCCAGTGGCGTAATTTGGTGTCCAATTGTTCTGCTAAGATGTCCATCAATGGGCTCCATCACCTCAGAAGCCTCCCCTCTGCTTACGGCAGTCGCCACGCAGGGCACCACTGCATGCATAGGAAAGGCGAATCTCGTCGGTCGACAACTTTATGCCGCTCTGACAATACACTTTGTTCACAAATGTTGCTCACAGAGGAATTGATATTGAGCACTACCATCCTACCCAACCAACTGTTGGAAAGCCTGGTGGGTCGAAATCGGGATCGGGATCGAAATCGGAATTGCGATTCCGATCCCGATTTCGGGTATGACGTATCTCAATCTACCTGGCTACCTACTGACTGAATGGACCAGGAACCCTCGCTGATGGCGAACCGATTGCGACCGCTTTGCGTTGATTCGCGTTCATTCGCGTTCATTCGCGGAAAAAAATGATCCCCATGTTATCGGCACCTCGGTACTGCTAGACTAGGCGCTGATGGCACTGACCAAGACGCGGAAACCGAAGGCCACCGGGCCATCCGTTTTTATCTGGGAGGGTCTGGATCGCGGCGGCACACGCGTCAAGGGTCAGATCCAGGCGGCAACGCTCGCCTTAGTGCGGGCGGAACTGCGCCGCCAGGGCATCAGTCTCCTCAAGATCAGGAAGCAGCCGCCCCCCTGGTTCGGCGGCATCGGGAACAAGATCCGGAGCGCCGACATCGCCGTCTTCAGTCGCCAGCTGGCGACCATGATGTCCGCCGGCGTCCCGCTGGTACAGGCCTTCGACATCATCGGCCGCGGTCACGACAACCCGCGCATGCAGGACCTGGTGCTGGCGGTCAAGGCCGACATCGAAAGCGGCACCTCCCTCACAGAGGCACTACGCAAGCACCCCCTCCATTTCGATGAGCTCGTCTGCAATCTGGTGGCGGCAGGCGAGCAGGCCGGTGTGCTCGACCTGCTCCTGGACAAAATCGCCACCTATAAGGAAAAGACCGAGTCGCTCAAGGGCAAGATCAAAAAGGCCCTGGTCTATCCCGTAGCCGTCATCCTGGTGGCAATCCTCGTTACGGCCGCCATCATGCTGTTCGTGATTCCCCAGTTCGAGGCATTGTTCACAAGCTTCGGAGCGGACTTGCCCGCGTTCACGCGCCTGGTGATCGCGATTTCGGACCTCATGCACCAATGGTGGTGGGGCCTCTTACTGGCGCCGGCGGTACTCTACTTTTCCATCAAGACCTTCTGGAGACGCTGGTCCGGGTTGCGGGAAATCCTCCATCGCCTCGGTCTCAAGCTCCCCTTCGTGGGACCTGTCATGCACCAGGCAGCCGTCGCCCGCTTCGCCCGCACCCTGTCGACCACCTTTGCCGCCGGCGTGCCGCTGGTAGAAGCCCTGGAATCGGTCGCCGGGGCGACCGGCAACCTCGTCTACTCCCGAGCGGTGATGCAAATGCGCGAAGAAGTGGCTACCGGCCAGGCGTTGCAGCGCTCCATGCACCGACGCAACCTCTTTCCCCATCTGGTCGTCCAGATGACCGCCGTCGGTGAGGAGTCTGGCGTCCTGGAAGACATGCTGGCCAAGGTGGCGGATTTCTACGAGGAAGCGGTCGATAATGCGGTGGACGGCCTCAGCAGCTTGCTAGAGCCCATGATCATGATCGTCATCGGCACCCTGGTGGGCGGGCTGGTGATCGCCATGTATCTCCCGGTATTCAAGCTGGCCGCGGTCGTGTGACAATTTTTATTCTTTACCGCCAGAACGAAATCTGAAATAACATTCGAGGAAGTTGCAGATTCGGTACCCGCCCATCAGGCACAAAAAAACATTCGCGTAATTCGCGTGATTCGTAGTTCCACATGCGCCAGCTTAACACTCTCTACCTCTTGATCCTGATCCTGCTCGCAGCAACGGTCGAGGTGCAGGCCTTCACCTTCACCGCCCCTTTTCCGGGTGCGTCCGGTCGTGATCAGCGGCCACCGCAGGGGCCTGAATCCTGGCAGTACCGACCCCAGGATTCGAGCAACGCCCGCGGCATCCCGCCGGGTTATCAACCACCCGGGCAACCACCAGGGGCACCGTCGCGCTGGATGCCGGGACAGACGTCGAACCAACCACCGGGGACGCCGCCGCATCAGATGCCGGGGCAAAGACCGGGCTACCAGTACGGTTGGCCGGGACAGTACCAGACGCCTTATGGCCAACCGGCGGCGCGACAGGCCGAGCCACTGGTGGTAGAGCTGGAGCTGAGCGACCATCAGCCTTACGTGCAGGAAAACGTCCTGCTCAAGCTGCGGGTGGTCAGCGATCGCAACCTGGCCACCGCCACCCCGGAGTTGCCGAACAGCAACGATGTGCTGCTGCAGAAGATCGGAGACCCCAAGGCATACTCGCGCACGGGTGCACAGGGTAGCCGGGAGATCGTCAACGAGTTCGTCTATATCCTCACGCCATTGCGTGCGGGAACCATCGAGGTCCCACCCCTGCGGGTTACCGGTACCTTATACGGAAACGGCCTCGGATACGGACCGACCGGCAATCGGCGTTTCGAGGCCACCAGCGTGGAGACCACACGCTTGCAGGTACGCCCGGCGATGGCATCGGTACGTCCCTGGCTCCCGCTGCAGGACCTGACCCTGAAGGCCACGCTCGATGGTGACCAGGAGGTGGAGCAGGGCAAACCGGTTACCCTGACCCTGGAGCTCACCGCGGTCGGGGCCACCGGTGACCAGTTGCCCAGCCTGGAGTCCCTGTTGCATTCCCCGGATTTCCGGGTCTATCGGGAACAGACCCTGAACGAAGGCCACCTGTCTCAGGATGGGCGTCGCCTTGAAGGCCGACGGACGGAGTATTTCACCCTGGTACCCCGTGCCGGCGGCAGGTTACAGCTGCCGGAGATCCGTCTCCCCTGGTGGAATGTCACCACCGGCACCAAGGAATACGCCGGGCTACCCATCCATACCCTCCAGGTGGACGGTGAGACCGGCCGCTTTGGCCTATCCCCTTCGGCCGCGACCACCGGGGGCGGGGGCTTAAGCTGGTTCTGGCTACCACTGGCGGGAATCGTCTTTCTCCTGCTCGGCTACTGGGGGGGCGTCTGGTACCAGAGGCGTGCTCCCAGGGTATCCGTCGGGACGGGTGGAGGCCCGGCACTGCGTGAACGCCTCGGCACTGGTCTGACCAGGCTGGTGACGACCGTAGCGACCAACACCGCGGAGCTGACCAAGCGCATGGACCCCACACCGCTGTTCGGACGCATCCGATCGCGATTGAGCAGCTCCTTGCCGCCGTCCACCCGGTTCCTCCGTTGCGTCCACGCGGCCAACCAGGAAGATGAACCCGCGGCCTGGGCCGAGCGCTTTCAGGACCTGACCCGCCGGTACTTGCAGTTCGATACCCGGACCCCGCTGCCGGGCATTACCGGCAAGATCCTGGCGTTGCGCCCCGGTGCCGATCCGCAACAGCTCGGGCGCCTCATGCAGCAGCTCGACGGGGCCCTCTACGGTAACCAGGATATCGACTTCACGCGCTGGAAAAAGCAGTTCCACAATCAGATAGGACGCCGGCGCGGCCTTATCAGCTCGAGCGGCAGAGGGCTCCATCTGACCCGAGCCCGCCTGCCCGCGCTCAATCCCCAGACCGGCTGAGCGCATATCGAGGCTACCTTAAAGAAAATACAGGGGTAGTTGTCAGGTCCGAGGATGGGCGAATTACTTCGGCAACGGCCAGAGTCGTCCCGCCTTTCGAGCCATGAACTGGTTTCTCCAGCACCGCTTGGTGCGACACCTGAGAGGCTGTCTAAAAACTAATCCATTGATTTTAAATCGGTAGGTTGGGTCGAGGGACGAGACCCAGCAAACCAGGCTGGCCCATAAACGCTGGGTTTCGTACCTCAACCCAGCCCACTCTTGACTCTGGCCTACAGCCTTTTTTAGACAGCCTCTCAGCCACCCCGGTGAAATATGCGGGCTAGGTACTGCTGGTGGATGGGCCTGTATCTGCGTTAGCGTTTGACCATGTGGTAGTCGAACTTCTCCGTGAAGACCCGAATCTCGTGAATGTGGGTATGAGATCCCGGATAGTGTCGATCAGTCCAGGCCGAAAACCGGGATGTTTGCAGATCGCTACAGATAGCCGATGGATTGGATCAGGTTGCTCAGGCACAATCCGAGCCTTCTCTTTGGGTTTGTCGTCCTGTTCTCGCTCGCGGTCGGCAGATTTCTGAATGTCGTCATCTATTCAAGCTGGCCGTGGTGGTGTGAAATTGCTACCGGCTACCAGTTGCCAGCTCCCGGCAGTAGCGGAATCATTCGAGCCACAAAGGCGCGAAGGACGTAAAGATTTTTCGTAGGGGTACCCCTTGCGGGTACCCAGGTTGTGAGATGCGGTTCGCTACGCTCATCGCATCCTATATCCTCCATCCCCGAGAATCAGCAGCCCACGAGAGGGTCCAACGATGATCGATGATCGGTTCTCCTGCCGCTCCGAGGCCTACGACGCTTCGGAGGACATACCAACGAACAGCTCCGACGAGGCAACCCTCGGTGACCTCATCAATGCCCGTTACAATCGCAGGGCGGTCCTCAAAGGCGCCTTGGGGGTAACGGCAATGAGCGCCCTTGCCGCAAGTCCTCTGGCGCTGTTGGCCGGCAGTGGCGAGCAGGGCAACCCTGCCGCCGCACGCTTTGGCTTTTCCGAGATCGAGCACGGGGTGGACGAGACCCACCACGTGGCCCCCGGCTACGGTGCGGACATACTGATACGCTGGGGGGACCCGGTTTTACCTGACGCTCCCCCGTTCGATCCCAACGGGCAGAGCGCCGAGGCCCAGCGCAAGCAATTCGGCTACAACAACGACTTCGTCGGCTACATCCCCTTACCCTTGGGCTCCGACAACTCGGAACACGGCCTACTCTGTATCAACCACGAGTATACGAACAGGGAAGTGATGTTTCCCGGTCTGGGCAAAGAGGGCAGTTGCGTCACCAGGGAGATCGTCGATATCGAGATGGCCTGTCACGGCAGTTCCATCATCGAGACCAGGAAACAGGAGGGCAAGTGGCAGGTAGTCCCGGACAGCAAATATGCGCGCCGCATCACGGCCCTGAACACACCGATGGCCGTTTCCGGGCCTGCCGCGGGCCACCCGCGCCTGCGGACCTCCGCCGACCCCACGGGCAAAAAGGTGATCGGCACCATCAACAACTGTGCCGGTGGCATCACCCCCTGGGGCACCTACCTGATGGCCGAGGAGAACTTTCACGGCTATTTCCTGGGGGATCTGGAAAACCACCTGCTACAAACCCCCGTCGACAATGACGGCGGCAAGTCCAGTGCCGATAGCAAATGCGTCGGGAAACATCCCGAGAAGACCAACTACGCCCGCTACGGGGTACCGAAGAGAAATTATGCCTGGGGGAAGTTCCACAAGCGTTTCGATGTCAACGCCGAGCCGAACGAGGCCAACCGCTTCGGTTGGATCGTGGAAGTGGATCCGCTGGATCCGGCGTCTACGCCAGTCAAGCGCACGGCACTAGGCCGGTTCAAGCATGAAGGTGCCGAGAACATCGTCAACGGCGATGGACGCCTGGTGCTTTATTCCGGGGACGATCAGCGCTTCGAGTACCTCTATAAGTTCGTCTCCGCCGGTCGGGTCGATCCCGACAACCGCGCCGCGAACCGGGATCTGCTGGACGAGGGTATCCTATTTGTCGCCAAGTTCCACCGTGACGGGACCCTCACCTGGCTGCCCCTGACCTTCGGTGCAAAGGGGTTGACCCCGGAAAACGGTTTCCATAGCCAGGCGGATGTGCTGATCGAGACCCGGCGTGCAGCCAGCGTGCTCGGCGCTACGCCCATGGACCGTCCCGAGGACGTGGAGCCTAACTCCCACACCAACCGCGTCTATGTAATGCTCACCAGAAATTCCAAACGCAATCCGGATCAGGCAGATCCAGCGAACCCACGGGCGAATAACATCTGGGGGCATATCCTGGAGCTTACCCCCGCCAACGGCGACCATAGCGCCGACAGCTTCCGGTGGGACATCCTGATCAAGGCCGGAAACCCGGCTGTCGAGGGCGTCGCCGCCATGTGGAACCCGGCCACCAGCGAGAACGGTTGGTTCTCCTGCCCCGACAATTGCGCCGTCGATCACCAGGGCCGGCTCTGGGTCACCACCGATCAGGGTCACAGTTGGAAGAAGGCATCGGGCACCGCGGACGGCATCTGGGCGCTCGCGACGGACGGCGAGGGCCGCGGCACCGGCAAGATGTTCTTCCGTGTCCCCGTGGGTGCTGAGCTGTGCGGCCCCCGCTTCACCCCTGATAGCCGAACGCTCTTCGTCGCGGTCCAGCACCCCGCAACCGACGGCACCAAGGACTTTCCCGGCTTTGCGCGCGCTTCCACTTTCGAGGACCCGGCCACCCGCTGGCCGGATTTCAACCCCGAGATGCCGCCGCGCCCCTCGGTGGTGGTAATCACCAAAGACGACGGAGGCGTGATTGGAAGCTGATGGGAATGTTGTTAGTATCAGGTCCCTGATAGTGTCAATCGATCCAGGCCGAAACAACGGGATGTTTGCAGGTCGCTACGGATAACCGATGGATTGGATCACGCTGCTTGAACACAACTCAGGCCTTCTCTATGGGCTAGTCGCCCTGTTCTCGCTGGTTGTCGGCAGCTTTCTGAATGTCGTCATCTACCGTCTGCCCAAGATGCTGGAGTATGACTGGCACCGGGAGTGCGCGGCCTTGACCGGAAAGGAAACAGCGGCGCCACAAGGGCCACGCCTATCGCTTGTGTATCCCCCTTCGCGCTGTTGCCATTGCGGCCACCGGATACGGGCGCTGGAGAACATCCCGCTCTTGAGCTACCTGGTCCTACACGGACGTTGTTCATCCTGCGGTGGGCCGATCGGCCTGCGTTGTCCCCTGGTAGAGGCTGGCACGGCGCTGCTGTCCGTCCTGGTGGTCTGGCGCTTCGGTATCGGCTGGGAGGGTGCCGCTGCCCTGGTCCTGACCTGGTGCCTGATTGTATTGGCGATCATCGACCTGGATACCCGATTGCTGCCTGATGTCATCACCTTGCCCACCCTATGGTTGGGCCTTCTGTTGAGCCTCGGCGGTTGGTTTACCGATAGCCGTTCCGCTATTCTCGGGGTCGTTTTGGGGTATCTCAGCCTGTGGGGCTTCTTCCACCTGTTCCGCCTGCTGACGGGCAAAGAGGGCATGGGATTCGGCGATTTCAAGCTGCTCGCCATGCTCGGGGCCTGGTTGGGTTGGCAGTACCTGCCCCAGATCATCCTGCTCTCCGCGTGCGCCGGGGCCCTGGTGGGCACTGCATTGATTTTGGTGCGAAAACAGGACCTGCGGATACCCATCCCCTTCGGTCCCTATCTGGCGGCTGCGGGCTGGATCGGCCTCATGTGGGGAGATGCAATCAATCGCGCCTACCTCCAATGGGCGGGGCTGGCGTAACCCTGGAGTGCGGCGGCGGCCGTACCCCGGCATCTACTGAAACCCGCGGTATCCGGCGTAACCGAAGTGCCGCCAGGTGGAACCAGTCCGGCCGCCGCTTTGGAACAGGCCTGCGAGCTGCCCGGTTACCACCCCGACACAGGCGCTGTGGGCCAGGAAAAGTGCCCTCGCCGCACTGCGGGTGGACAAGGCCCTTGTTAAACGTCTAAGAGGCTGTCTAAAAATTAAGATACTGATTTTAGGGCATAAAATATGCAAATTTCGCGCTCGTTCCCACGCTCCAGCGTGGGAACGCCATCTTGTCCGCTCCAGCGGACGCAGCTCCTCTGT
>NZ_FLUY01001128.1 GCF_900092655.1 Candidatus Thiosymbion oneisti | reverse complement strand
GTCAGAGCAGACGCCTTGTGGGCCGCACCGGATAACGCCGGACCGCCGGCAGGTTCGGTTCCCGTGTATACGCAATGGTGGACAC
>NZ_FLUY01001054.1 GCF_900092655.1 Candidatus Thiosymbion oneisti | reverse complement strand
ACCGGAACTCGAGACCGCCCCCGGCGTGGTCGAACGGTTTCTGGAAGACCTGCATGACACCCTCAAGCGGAAACGCTACCGCCCGCAAGCGGTGCAACTGAAACGGATACCCAAGGCGACTGGGGGGCAACGCCCGTTAGGCCTCCCCGCGGTCC
>NZ_FLUY01000944.1 GCF_900092655.1 Candidatus Thiosymbion oneisti | reverse complement strand
CTGTCCTATCCCCTTAGGACTTCTCAATGACTGCACCCCTCCATTCTGGGCTAAGTGGCGCTAACCGACTACCCCCCTTAGCAGAAAACGTGGTCTGTCCCTGAGGTATCCCCACGAAATCGACCTCAGAATCAGTCGCTTGCGCCTTACGGCACGGCCTGGCCCATACCAAATACCGGTTGTTGCAGTAACCGATTGATTTCAAAAGCTACTTTGTGGGGATACTTCAGGGTCTGTCCCCATTTCTTCCATAATAACCTGAACGGCCAGCTTTTTTCTCCGCAACTGCGTTCCCACGCTGGAGCGTGGGAACGAGCCAAACGGGTTGGCTGGATGTGAATGTTAGCTCCATTACTCTTGCTTCTTTGCTTTTTTATATTCAGTTCCACTCGTGTTTTCTGCTGCAACTGCTGCCTTACCTTGCTCTCCAACCTTTTTTGCTTCTTTTCCCTTTGGTGACGCTTCGTTTGTCTGGGTAGTATTATCTTGTTTCCCATTTTCTTGAGAATGCCCCAGCCCGCTATATGAAATGCAGCAAAGCATTAACATCACCGGCACCAATTTTAAGGCATTGAGTAGTCTCATCTTAATCAACACAAAGAGTTGCATGGCGCTGCCCTCTTGCTTTCTACACGCCCTGTGTAAGTGTTAATAATTTCATCAAAACATCCTTGGCCTGGCACTGATACACGTCGAAGTATCCGGCTAGAATCCAGATACTTCTGACAAAGGACTCTCGCATTACTCGCAGTACTCGCAGTACTCGCAGTACTCGCAAGCAAGATTGTTTCTTTGTCACTGTTGCCCGCATATGCGCTTTTTATAAACCCAACATTAAAAGCCGTTTTCGTTATAACCCTATCAATACCAACCCATTGGTAATACTCATCACCCTCTGGAGTAAATATCTTGACCAATACGTCTCCACTTTTGCATATTGTTGCATCTACTTTCGTATTATTAGGTGTTACTAGTGGATCTAATGGAGCAGATGCGCATGATAAATTCTTCCTCCAAAGATCAGCCTGCTTTATTGCATTCTTTGATTCACCATATTGAACACCAATTTTTGCAGATCGAAATGTTTCTACATATGTCGGAACAGCAGCAAATACAGAAACGAAAAGCGCCGGATAAAGCAACACCCATTGCCACCATTTATGGGGTTTTGTGTTCACATCATCCTCCTGGTGTTCTTGTGAGGGTTCTGAAATTGACATATTTGTACCTCCCAGACTGGTTTAAGTGCGATTCACGGAGCTAACATGCAATCAACGGTTTCTCCGCCGCAATAAAGTACCTCTATTTATTAAATATCCCTAAATAGTAGGTACCGGTACCCGATGTTACATACCTGAATATAGGAACCTACATTCAGATTCCCATATCTAGCAAGACTTGGCCTCAGACCGATGATTTCTCAGCCTTTGCCCAACTCAAGCTTCGTCGCGGAACCCTAATAGGACAGGATTCACAGGATTACACAAGATTTACAGGATTTTTATATTTCCTGAATTTCCTACGCCCGATTACGCGGTTACCAAACCAGCAAGCACTTTTCACAACAAAAAATCCTGTTAATCCTAAAAATCCTGTTAATCCTGTACCATTAAGACGAAAGCACGAACCACCAAGAATTGCTCAACATACCTCCGGCCACCTCAGGCGACCTCGGCCAGACTCCTGCCATGCTCGATCATGTACTCGAACTCGTGGCGGTAATGCTTGAGGAAGCTTTGAACCGGCATGGCCGCGGCATCGCCCAAGGCACAGATGGTGCGGCCGCCGATGCGTCCCGCTACCCCGTCGAGCAGATCCAGGTCCTGGGGTCGGCCCTGGCCGTGGAGGATACGATGCAGCACCCGGGATAGCCAGCCGGTCCCTTCCCGACAGGGGGTGCATTGGCCGCAGGATTCCGCGGCATAGAAATGGGAGAGGTTGGCCAGGACCTTGACCATGCAGGTACCTTCGGCGATCACGATAACGGCCCCGGAGCCAAGCATGGAGCCTGCCTTGGCGATGGAGTCATAGTCCATGTCCGTCTCCAGCATGATCTCCCCCGGCACCACGGGCACCGAGGAGCCGCCGGGGATGACCGCCTTGAGCGCCTTACCGTCCTTGACGCCGCCG
This sequence comes from Candidatus Thiosymbion oneisti, assembly GCF_900092655.1. Classification (GTDB taxonomy): domain Bacteria; phylum Pseudomonadota; class Gammaproteobacteria; order Chromatiales; family Chromatiaceae; genus Thiosymbion; species Thiosymbion oneisti. Next base: position 4,910 of record NZ_FLUY01000944.1, on the reverse strand, counting down.
GCCATCTCCAGCAGGTCTTTGAAGGGCGTACCCAGGGGAACCTCGAAGTTGGCGGGCTTATTGACATGACCCGTCACCGAGAACAACTTGGGACCGCCGCTGTTGGGCCGTCCCTGGTCCAGGAACCACTGACCACCCTGCTCCAGGATGACGGGGACCGAGGCCAGGGACTCGGTGTTGTTGATGGTGGTGGGCCTGCCGTAAAGCCCCGCCTGGGCCGGGAACGGGGGCTTGGGGCGGGGCTGGCCCTTCTTGCCTTCGATAGACTCAAGCAGTGCCGTCTCCTCGCCGCAGATATAGGCACCGGCCCCTAAGTGGACGTAGAGATCGAAATCTGTCCCCGAACCCTGGATATCCTTGCCGACCAGGCCCGCGTCGTAGGCCTCCTGCAGGGCGGTCTCGAAGCACGCGATGGGCTCGTAAAACTCACCGCGAATATAGTTGTAACCGACCGTGGCGCCGATGCAGTAGCCGGCAATCGCCATGCCCTCGATGAGCTGGTGCGGGTTGTAGCGCAGGATATCCCGGTCCTTGCAGGTGCCGGGCTCGCCTTCGTCCGAGTTGCAGACGATGTATTTCTGGCCCGGGGCAGTGCGGGGCATGAAGCTCCACTTGAGCCCGGTGGGAAATCCCGCGCCGCCGCGCCCACGCAGGGCGGAACGCTTGAGCTCCTCGATGACATCATCGGGGTCCGGTTTGTCCTTGAGGATCTTCTCCCACTGGACGTAGCCGCCGATGCCGCGGTAAGTCCCGAGGGAGGCCGGATCCTCCAGATACAGGGTGCGGAAGCAGACGCTGTTGTGAGTGGGGGACTGGACCATGGCCTCACTCCAACCCCGCGATCAGCGCGTCCAGCACCTGAGCGGACAGGTTCTCGTGATAGGTCTTGCCGATGAGCACCGTGGGGGCATGCCGGCAGGCGCCCAGGCACTCCACCTCCTTGAAGGTGAATCTGCCGTCAGCCGTGGTTTGGCCGGGCTTGACACTGTACTTCTTCTCCAGGTGCGCGATCAGGTCCTCGGAGCCGGACAACATGCAGGAAATGCTGTTGCAGACGCACAGCTTGTGCTTGGCCGTCGGCTCCAGGTCGTACATGCCGTAAAAGGTGGCGACCTCATAGACCGCAACCGCGGGCATATCCAGGTAGGCGGCCACGTCATCCATGAGCTCGCGGCTCAGCCAGCCGCCGTTGGACTCCTGCACCAGGGTCAGGGCCGGCATGACCGCGGATTGCTTCCACTCGGCCGGGTACTTGGCGATGTGACGGTCGAGCTCGGCGCGGAGCTCGGGTGTGAACAGGGTCTCCCTATCAACATCAGATAGGCCGCGACCGGAGGGGACACTGAGTGGTGCCGTTCGGAAGCTCATCAGCGGTCGATCTCCCCGAATACGATGTCCATGGTGCCGATGACGGCGACCACATCCGCCAGCATGTGTCCCTTGGTCATCTCGTCCATGGCGGAGAGGTGGACGAACCCCGGCGCCCGGATCTTGAGTCGATAGGGCTTGTTGGCACCATCGGAGAGGATATAGCAGCCGAACTCGCCCTTCGGCGCCTCCACCGCGGCATAGACTTCGCCGGGGGGCGGACAGTAGCCTTCGGTGAAGAGCTTGAAATGATGGATCAGGGCCTCCATGCCGTCCTTCATTTCCGAGCGGGGAGGCGGTGCGATCTTGTGGTCGTCGATCATCACCGGGCCCGGATTGGCGCGCAGCCAATCTACGCACTGTTTGATGATCCGGTTGGACTGACGCAGCTCTTCGACCCGCACCAGGTAGCGGTCGTAACAGTCCCCGTTTTGGCCCACCGGGATATCGAAATCCACCTGGTCATAGGCGGCATAGGGCTGCTTCTTGCGCAGGTCCCAGGCAAAGCCGGAGCCGCGGATCATGGGACCCGTGAAGCCGAGTTGCAGGGCGCGCTCGGGAGAGACGACGCCGATGCCGACCGTGCGCTGCTTCCAGATCCGGTTGTCGGTGAGCAGGGTTTCGTACTCGTCCACATAGGTCGGGAAGCGCTCGGTGAAGTCTTCGATGAAATCGAGCAGCGACCCGCCGCGGGCGGCGTTCTTGCGCTCCATATCCGCCTGGCTGTGATACTTGGTGGCCGCTTCCGAATAGCGGGGCATCCGGTCGGGCAGGTCCCGGTAGACGCCGCCGGGGCGGTAATAGCCGGCGTGCAGACGGGCACCGGAGACCGCCTCGTAACAGTCCAAAAGGTCCTCGCGCTCGCGAAAACAATAGAGGAACATGGTCATGGCGCCCACATCGAGCCCATGGGATCCCAGCCACAGCAGGTGGTTCAGGATGCGCGTGATCTCGTCGAACAGGGTGCGGATCCACTGGGCCCGCTCGGGGGCTGTAATCCCCAACAGCTTCTCGATGGCACGCACATAGCCGTGCTCGTTACACATCATGGACATGTAATCGAGCCGGTCCATATAGCCGATGCTCTGATTGAAGGGCTTGGACTCGGCGAGCTTCTCGGTGCCCCGGTGCAGGAGCCCGATGTGGGGATCGGCGCGGACGATCACCTCGCCGTCCAGCTCTAAGACCAGGCGTAGAACGCCGTGGGCCGCCGGGTGCTGGGGGCCGAAGTTGAGGGTGTAGTTGCGGATTTCAGGCATCTTGCTCAGACATCTTGCTCAGACATCCGGGGCATCCGGTGATGTGGCCGATCCGCCCTCACAGCGGGCATCGGCGCGGATGACGCGGGGCACCAGGGTGCGCGGCTCGATGCTCACGGGTTGGTAGACCACCCGCGCCTGCTCGGGATCGTAGCGCATCTCCACCTGCCCGACCAATGGAAAGTCCTTCCGGAACGGATAGCCCATAAAACCATAATCGGTGAGGATACGTCGCAGGTCCGGGTGACCATTGAAGAGAATGCCGAACAGATCGAAGGCCTCGCGCTCGAACCAGTCGGCCGATGACCAAACCGTCACCACCGAATCCACCATGGGCCGGGGCGCACCGGCATACACCCGCACCCGCAGGCGTCGATTGTGGGTCAGCGAGAGCAAATGGTAGACCACGGCGAAGCGCTTGGGATCCTCGATCTCCTCCAGCTCGAAACCGCGGGCGACACCACGACCGAAGCCGCTGCTCGAAGCCTCTGCCGTTACCCACTCCGAACGCCCGTAGGCCGCATAGTCCACCCCACAGACGTCAATGAGCTGCTCGCAGCGAAAAGCCTCATGGTCGCGGAGCGCGGTGGCGACCGCGATCAAGGTTTGCCGGGGAACCACCAAGGTGACTTCACCCGGAGCGGTCAACACTCCGCAATCCTGGGCGCCGAAATGTTCGGTGAGCCCATCCGCCAACCCGTCCAACCTGGCGTCGCCGGTTTTCGATTCCTGGTATGACATGTGCAGATAACTGCTCAGCGGGCGATGGTGTTGGTACGCCGGATCTTGTTCTGCAGCTGGAGGATGCCGTACAAAAGGGCCTCCGCCGTCGGTGGGCAACCGGGAATATAGATATCCACCGGAACGATGCGATCACAACCCCGCACTACCGAGTAGGAGTAGTGATAATAGCCGCCGCCGTTGGCGCAGGAGCCCATGGAGATAACCCAGCGCGGCTCCGCCATCTGGTCGTAGACCTTGCGCAGGGCCGGCGCCATCTTGTTGCACAGGGTGCCGGCCACGATCATCACGTCGGACTGGCGGGGGCTGGGGCGGAAGACGATGCCGAAGCGATCGAGGTCATAGCGGGCGGCACCCGCATGCATCATCTCCACGGCGCAACAGGCCAAACCGAAGGTCATGGGCCACAGGGAACCGGTACGCGCCCAGTTGATCAGCTTATCCGCCGTGGTGGTGATCACACCCTGCTGGAGGATACCCTCGATACCCATAACCGACCTCGCCAGTGATGGTTAGAAGCACGAGAACGGCAACGCCGCCGGTCCGCACCTTTATGCCGGGACCCTTATTCCCACTCCAGGGCCCCTTTCTTCCACTCGTAGATGAAGCCGACAACGAGAATGCCCAAGAAGACGACCATGGCGACAAAGCCGACCTTGCCTACGGCGTCCAGCACCACGGCCCAAGGAAAGAGGAAAGCGATTTCGAGATCGAAGATGATGAAGAGGATGGCGACGAGATAGTAGCGCACGTCGAACTTCATGCGCGCACTCTCGAAGGCCTTGAAGCCGCACTCGTAAGGGGCGTTCTTCGCCGCATCCGGCCGGTGCTCGCCAAGCACGAAACCCGCCGCGATGGCACCGCCCCCAACCAGGATCCCGACCCCTAAGAAGATCAGGATGGGCAGATAGTTTTCGAGCATCTCCCCTCCTCCTACCCCGCACGATGTAATTCTTATGATGGCAGGTGTAGCGGCGGAGTCTAGTGTAGTTCGTGCTCGCCTGTCAAGCCGCCCTTCCGCTGATAATTATCCTATTTTTCATGTAATTAGCCCTTATCCCCTAGTACCCAATTCACCTAATTTTACTGGTTGTCATTGCGAGCGAAGCGAGAAATCCTTGTCCCGACGAAGGAGGGATCTTGTAACTTTGTGGTTGTCTCATCGCCAAAGATCCCTCGCTACGCTCGGGACAAGGATCTCTCCCTGCGGTGGAGATGACAAATGACAATCGGCAAAATTGGATGAAACAGGGTGCTAGAGGGCGTTCTCAATTGAGCTGAATCCTCATGAAAATCAAGCATATCAGGCCCATGTAGCAGCGGCTACGAGTTTCCGAGACACTCCGCGGCGCGGAGCTTCTGCGTTCCCACACGGCGCGTGGGAACGAGAGAATCGGCAAAATTGGATGAAACGGGGTGCTAGGATGTGTTGACATTTAGGGTTAAAACGGATCCGAGCATCGGATTGCGTTACGCCGCGTTCGGCACGGTGCCTGTTCGGGTGCAATCCTGGGTTATTTGGCGTTGACTGCGGGATGCGGC
>NZ_FLUY01001168.1 GCF_900092655.1 Candidatus Thiosymbion oneisti | reverse complement strand
ATTACCGCGAGGAAAACCTCTATGATAGAATACTGACTCTGCTGAAAGAAAATCCACTCTAAAGTTATCTAGACCCTTTCAATTACGAGGTAAAATACGTGAACTATCGAGATATTATCACATTAGAACCGGGTAAAAGATCAGGTAAACCCTGTATTCGGGGACTAAGAATCACCGTTTACGATGTATTGGAAATGCTGGCTCAAGGAATGACGTCTGAGGAAATCATTGATGATTTCCCGGAACTAAATGAAGTCGATATTCAAGCCTGTTTATCTTATGCGGCCGATAGAGAACAAAATCAATTGATTCTATCTCGATGAAATTATTGTTTGACGAACATCTCTCCTATAGACTCGCAGTAAGGCTTGCGGACATTTTTCCGGACTCGAAGCATGTGAAAGACTCTAATCTTCAAACTAAAGATGACTTGAGGATATGGGAGTTTGCGAAGGAACACGAATTTGTTATTGTGACAAAAGATTCAGACTTTATCGACATAACAAACGTTAGAGGTTATCCTCCTTATTTAATCTGGATACGTTCTGGCAATGTCAGAGTATCAGACATTGAAGGAAGGATAAGAAAAAATGCGATCCGTATACTGAATTCCTTTGAAAATCAGATAGTTGGGGTCATTCAAATTAGATAAAAGCCAATAATTCAATTCAAAAAGTATTAAGGGGCCAGGCTCAATTGATGGGTCGTTTTCATAGCTCATTCGCCTGACATTTGGCTGCAAGCGACCCAATGTCACGGTCCGGCTCCTCAGCAATTATTCAAGCTCAGTGCCACGCGGCATTGGGCGCCTGAGCCAAGCCGTTATGCTTCTCAGAAGAAACCGACGCTATGAACCCATGTGGACAGCAATTATCATTAGGGTATGAAAACATCACTTGAACACCTTCCTGAACAAAAACAGCAGGAATTACAAAGGGCTATCGAGATCATTCGAGAAGAAATCGATCTTGACATGCTCATTTTATTTGGGAGTTATGCCCGTGGTGACTGGGTAGAAGACCTCGACCCGGAAACCCTACTTTATCGCTATCAAAGCGATTTTGATCTTCTTATTATTACCGAAACTCCTCGCCAAGCCGGCAAAATCGAGCAAAACAACCAACTTGCTCAACGTTTGATCAAAACTATCCACCGAACGCCAATCAGCCTGATTGCCGAAGATATCCAGTTTGTAAATCGTCGTTTAAGGAAAAGTCAGTACTTTTATATTGACATCCTGCGAGAAGG
>NZ_FLUY01001127.1 GCF_900092655.1 Candidatus Thiosymbion oneisti | reverse complement strand
CCCTCTCCCGGAGGGAGAGGGGGTATAGCGGCCAGTGCCGTTGGTCATGTTACAACTTAGATATTAACCACTACCGATTTGCGGACAAATTTTTCGTGGGATCCTGCCGGCTCAATGTTATCGGTAGCCCGCGCAGGTCGGGTCAGGCCAGGCCCCGTCCCGACGCAGGAGGGAGCCTGGCCGCCACCCGACATGGCGTAGTCCGCCATCTTGCGTCGGGTGACGGCGCGTCAATTACCGCAGCCGACGCGGCCACCACAGGCGCGCCTTACCCGACCTACGCGGGCTGTTTGGTTAAAACGGATCCTGGCGTGTGGCGTCGTGTTGCGTTTTCCCTGAACAGCGCAAACAATTCAGGATTGCTCTACCCCTTGACGACCGGCAAAGGCATGGGCCAGGGTGCCGCCGTCTACATATTCCAGCTCTCCACCCAGGGGAACCCCGTGGGCGATGCGGGTCGTCCGCACCTGATAGCGCGCCGCCATAGCGGCGATGAAGTGCGATGTGGCGCTACCCTCCACCGTCGGGCTGATGGCCAGGATCAGCTCTTCGATCTTCCGTTCCTGCAGCTGGGTTTCGAGCAGGTCCAGACCTAAGGCTTCCGGTCCGATGCCGTCGAGGGGTGAGAGCCTGCCGCCGAGCACGAAATAGCGTCCGCGAAAATCCGTGGCCTGCTCGATGGCGACGATCTCGGAAGGATGCTCGATCACGCACAGCAGGGAGTCATCCCGGTTAGGTTTGGCGCACAGGCCGCACAATTCCTGCTCACTTAAGGTACGGCAACGCTTGCAGCGCCTGATGCGCTCCATGGCCGCCTCCAGGACGGAGGCCAAATGACGCCCCCCTTCCCGGTCCTGTTCCAGGAGGTGGAACGCCATCCGTTGCGCCGACTTGGGACCGACGCCCGGCAGGCAACGCAGGGCATCGACGAGTTGGTTAAGCAGAGAAGGTTCCGGCATGGTTCAGAAGGGCAACTTCATCCCCGGCGGCAGTTGCAACCCGGAGGTCAGGTCCGCCATGTTCTCCTGCATCTTCTCGCCGACTCGCTGTACCGCGGCGTTGACCGCTGCCGCTACCAGGTCCTCCAGCATCTCCTTGTCGTCTTCCATGAGCGAGGGGTCGATCTCGACCCGCTTGACCTCATGTTTGCCGTTCATGGTTACCTTGACCATGCCCCCACCGGATTCGCCTGTGACCGCTTCCCGGGCCAGCTTCTCCTGGGTCTTCTGCAGTTCCTCCTGCATCTTCTGGGCCTGCTTGAGGATATTGCCTAGTCCGCTTTTCACCTTGGGTTGTCTCCTGCTGCTCGTTGCCGCCGGTCTTCGGCCCGGCGGCGAATCTATGGCGTCGGCTCGATACTGCCGGGCACCCAGCGGGCATCGAACTCGTCCTGGAGGAACCGTGCCACCGGGTCCTCTTCCATCAGGGCCTCGGCCCGGAGCCGACGCTGGGTATGCCGGTGGGCCTGACGCTGGGCCGGCGTCTCGTGCTCCGGGCGGGAGATTCGGATCTCCACCTTGAGCCCCTTACCTAATACCCCGGCCAGTGCATCCTGCAGCCGTTCCTCCGCCGAAGGCGCCCGCAGATTTTGGCATTCGGGGGCCAATGTCAAGGCAAGCCGATGCCCATCCCACCCGGCAAGCCCGCAGTTGTGCGCGAGCTGACTCGCCACGCCACCGAGCCCCAAATCCGCGACTAAGCGATGCCAGTCCTCGGAGCTATGCAGGCTATCGGGGCTCGTGGGCTCCTGTAGATAGGGCTTGGATAGGGTCGTTTCCGCGCCCGCCTCCGTTACCCGCGGTGGCGCAGTATCCCCCGCGCGTTCCACGGTCCGATAGTCTTCGCCGGATGCGGCGGGTGGCGGTGGCGCGACCGGGGCCTGGGTCTCCCGCGCCGCGCCCCCGGCTCCGATCGACTGCCGCGCCGCCCCCGGCCCGGCGGACCGCTCTCCCCGCGGGGTGACCGACTCTCCGGGGACATCCCGCGGCGGGGCCGGCGACCGGGTCGGTTGCCGCTTGGGCCGCTGTTCCGTTCTTGTCTCATCCCCGGCATCGGGCCGGAAGGCGAGCATGCGCAACAGGACCATCTCGATCCCGGTGCGCGGGTCCGGGACCAGGGATAGGTCCCGTTGCCCCAAGAGGGCGATCTGGTAGAAGAGCTGTATGTCTTCCGGGGCCAGCTGCCCTGCCAGGTCTGCGATGCGTTCGCGCTCGGGATCGTCCTCCCTGAGGGTCGCCGGTACCTCCTGGTAGAGGGCGACGCGGTGCAGCAGGCCGATCAGCTCCTGCAGCACATCGGCGAAGTCCGGTGTCAGCTCCGCGATGCGGGCCACCTCGTCCAGCAGTCCGGGGCGGTCCAGCTTGGCGAGGGCCTGGAGCAGGTTCAAACACAGCTCCCGGCCCACGGTACCCAGCATGGTCCGCACCTCGTCCCCGGTCACCCGCCCGCCGCCGAAGGCGATGGCCTGGTCGAGCAGGCTCAAGCCATCCCGCATGCTGCCGTCCGCCGCCTGCGCCAACAGGGTCAGGGCCCGCGGCTCGAACTCAATGCCCTCCGCCGCCAGGATGCGTGCAAATTGATCGGTGATCTGCTCCGGCACCAGGCGCTTCAAGTTAAACTGAAGACAGCGTGAGAGCACCGTCGCCGGCACCTTTTGCGGGTCGGTGGTGGCGAGCAGAAACTTCACGTGGGTTGGCGGTTCCTCCAGCGTCTTCAACAGGGCGTTGAAGCTGTGGGCCGAAAACATGTGCACCTCGTCGATGAGATACACCTTGAACCGGCCCTTGACCGGCGCGAAGGGGACATTGTCGAGCAGCTCCCGGGTCTGATCGACCTTGGTCCGCGACGCCGCATCCACCTCCAACAGATCGACAAACCGCCCCTCGTCGATCTCCCGGCAGGTGCTGCACTGGCCGCAGGGCCGGGCACTCACGCCCTGCTCGCAATTCAGCGCCTTGGACAAGATGCGTGCCAGCGTCGTCTTGCCCACCCCCCGGGTGCCGGTGAACAGATAGGCATGGTGGAGCTGGTCCCGATCTAGGGCGTTACTCAGGGCCCTGACCACATGCTCCTGACCCACCATGTCCGCAAAGGACCTGGGGCGCCATTTACGTGCCAACACCTGGTAGGACATTCGGGATTCTCAAGGCCGCGCGCGGATCGGGCGGTTCAGGGTAGCAGGAGTTTAACCGATGCCGGGGGCCGTTGGCATTCATTCATCCGGGGTGGCTTCCGGCTTCCGGTCGCCAGCTTCCAGTCGCCGGCTTCCTGTTGCCAGCTTTCCGTGGCCTCTGGGTTTCCATTGGGTTTCCATGGTTCAAATGTCGATCGCATCGACCAGGGTCGGTTGACATTCAGCAAACCGCATCAGCCGGGTAGTCAGGTCGATTGGGATGCGTCATACCCGAAATCGGGATCGGGATCGCAATCGGAATCCCGATTTCGATTTCGGCCTACCAGCCTCTCCAAGCAGAGGGAGAAGGGCTTTGTTATCGCGGGCCGGGTAGGATGGGCAAAATTCGCCTACCAGGTGTTAACCCGATGCCCTGGTGTTAAGCTACCGGCCCCAACCCAATAACAAGAGGTGTTTTAAGCATGTCAGCGAAACGAGTTTCCATCCTGGTCGGAGCCGTCTGGTGTGCATTCTCGACTCTGATCTGGGCCGGGACGCCGGCCCCGGAGGGCGCCCAAGTCTACATCATCTCGCCCGTTGACGGGGAGGTCGTCACCAGCCCGGTGCGCGTTCGTTTCGGACTGTCGGGCATGGGTGTGGCACCGGCCGGAACGGATAGAAAGCACACCGGCCACCATCATCTGCTGATCGACGTAGACAAGCTGCCGCCCTTGGACCAACCGCTGCCGAGTGACGCTCACCACAGGCATTTCGGTGGGGGGCAGACGGAGACCGAGATCGAGCTGACACCTGGGAAGCACACCCTGCAGCTCCTGTTGGGTGACGGGAACCACATCCCCCATGAGCCCGCCGTGCTATCGAAGAAGATCACCATTGAAGTGAAGTGAGGTGATCCGTGGGGACCGGACCTTGGAAAATTCCGTCCCGGGGATTTTCCAAGGATGCCGGCAAAGCAATCCTGAATTATACCGATCTCGGGCCGATTTCTTCGCCGGCACGCGCTTTCGGGGCCGGCGTCCGGCCGGTCTGAACGGTTACCCCCGGGGGCATCAGCTCGCCCAGTAATTGACCGAGCTTGTGGCTCAACTGTTCCGGACTGGCTCCGGCGCCAAGCTGTTGCTGGAGGCTCATGAGATTTCCCGCGAGCTTGAGCCGATTGCGGCCGATTTCCTCGTTGGCGTATGCCTTCAAGGCCTGTTCCCGGCTGGCGATGGTGTCCTTTGTGTCGCCTCGCACAAGCGATTCAACGGCGGTTATCAGCTGATTGATGACCCGGTATATCACCGCGGATGAAAAACCACCGAGCATGGCCAATGCGGGTTTGCCGAGTCCTCCTATTGCCCCCTCGGTCGGCAGAGGAATGAGTTCAGCGAGGAGCAGGCCGGCGATCAACCCGAGTACGAATCTGATCCAATAAGAGGATTCGTATTTCGGATCGAAGGTACCGGCCACCACATATCTATTGGCTTGGAAGAGGGCCTGGAACGAGGCGCCGAGCCCCGCGGAGGCGATGAGAAAAAGCAGATTGTGCAGCAACGCGTAACCGGAGAGGACTAACCACTCCTGGCTGATATTCTCCGTACTGACCTGATCCGACAGGCTGAACCCGACGATCGCGAACAGACAGATGATGGCCGCCAGCATCATCCGGCGCACCAGCGGCACCGGGCCCAGGAAATGCCAAAAACCGCCTTTGGCGGACTCCGTCGCAAGGAGATGGATGGTACGTGGGGTGGCGGGTGCCACGATACGGGCAAGCTGGTCATGAATCGTGGCCAGCAGCCTGACGAACCGGTTCCCGCCGGCATTGGAATAGGTGCCGTCTCCAGCCGTACTTCCGTTGGTTCTTAAGTCATATGAATCGCCATCCGATCCCTTCCTACGCACTCGGGCGGCAACATATTCGAGCTTTTCCACGGCATCCGCCGGAACCACGAGCCCTGAAGTGAGGGCATATCTTGCCATCGCTTCGGATTCTTCCAACAGCTGGGTTTGTAACGAAGGGTGGCCGGGACGGCCGGATCGTCGTAACCATTTGGCCCTCCCTCCGGATTTCGCCTCGCTACGGCCATGATTCTTCGATTTCTCGTCTTCGAGATCAGGGCTCAGAAGGGCGGCCGAATGGTTACGGGGTTGTCTGGGATCTTTCATTGTTTCTCCTGAAAGGATTGCACCACAAATAACGGTGAAACTACTGTCTCATATTTCAATGAAAGTTAAGACAAGTCATTATGTGCGCTGACCTTGATCTTAGATGAGGCTGTTGAAAACAAGATCATAAATAAAGACTTATAATATACATTTAACTTAGATCATGCCGTGTGGCAACCGCTCTTCGCCGGGCTCGGGCACATGATAGCACTTGACCCCTTACGAATCCCCCTGCGGGGCCTGACCCTGATCGAGGCCAGCGCCGGCACCGGTAAGACCTACAGCATCACGACCCTGTATCTGCGGTTGCTGTTGGAGCTGGGCCTGGAGGTGGATCGGATTTTGGTGGTCACCTTCACCGAGGCCGCTACCGAGGAGCTGCGTGATCGTATCCGCAGGCGGTTGGTGCAGGCCCTGGACTGGTTCCGGGGCGGGGTGGCGGTGCGGGGGGAGGAAGGGGAGGGGGGAGATAGAGCAGGGGGAGATGAACAGGATCCGATCCTCGTCCAGCTCTTGTCGGGGCTGCCGGATCGGGATCGGGCGCGCACCTTGCTGACCGATGCCCTGACGCGCATGGACGAGGCCGCGATCCACACCATCCACGGTTTCTGTCTGCGCATCCTCGGGGACCACGCCTTCGAGAGTGGTGCGGCCTTCGATGCCGAGTTCATCACCGACGAGACCCGACTGCGAACCACCGCCGTCGCGGACTTCTGGCGCCGGCAGGTCGCGGGCGCGGACCCCCGGACCGCGTGCCGGGTGCGGGAGCACTGGAAGACTCCTCAAGACCTGCTCGCGGACCTGCAATCCACCCTGGCCCTCGAGGATCTGCGGCTGTTGCCGCCGGTAGACGCGGCAGGCATCGAGGCTGCGCGCCGGGAGCTGGACGCGGTCTTCGCGCAGCTGCAAACGCAATGGCATGCTGCCTCCGACCAAGTGGCGGACATCCTGGCGACCAATCCCGCTCTCAATCGACGCTCCTACACCAAGCAAGTGGTCGCCCAGGCCGTTCGGACCGCTGCGACGCTGGCCGCGGCCACCGAGCCTCCCGCATCCTTGCCCGCCGGCTGCGAGCGCCTGACACCGGCCGGACTGGCGCGTGGGACCAAAGCGGGTCAACCCCCGCCGGCCCACCCCTTTTTCGACCTGTGCGGCCGCCTATCGGAGTTGTCGGTCCAGGTCCATACCGGCACCAGGGCCCTGTTTCTGACCTCCGCGCGGGCGTTCGTTCGCGCTGATCTAGAGCGGCGCAAAGAGGACGAGGGCCTGCTCTATTACGACGACCTGCTGCGCCGCCTCGACCAAGCCCTAGCGGGGGATGGCTCGGAGGCCCTGGCCGCCGGCGTGCGCGCTCGCTATCCGGTGGCCCTGATCGACGAGTTCCAGGACACGGACCCCCAGCAGTATCGCATCTTCCATCGCCTCTACGGCAGGCAGCCCGACTGCGGCCTGTTCCTGATCGGTGATCCCAAGCAGGCCATCTACGCCTTTCGCGGCGCCGACATCTTCACCTACATGCAGGCCCGCGACGACAGCGCCCGTACCGGACATCGCTATGGCCTCACCGTCAACCGGCGTTCCGGCTCGCGGCTGATCGAGGCCGTCAACTGCCTGTTCGCCTCCGCCCGAGAACCCTTCATCTACCAGGATTACATCGGTTTCGAGCCGGTAGCGCCCGGTCCCAAAGCGGACGAGAAACCCTTGCGAATCCAGGGTGTCGAACCCGTGCCCCTCCAGGTTTGGATGCTCCGGCTCGATGAGGAAAACCAGACCCTCAGGCCACCAGGCTTTATCCGCAACGATGCAGCCCTCAGCGAGGCGGCCCAGGCCTGCGCCGGATACATCGCCGACCTGCTGAACCAAGCGGACGCCGGCGCGGTGACCATCGGCGACAGTGCCCTGAGGCCGAGCGACATCGCCCTGCTGGTGCGTACCCACCGCGAGGGCGACCTGGTGCAGCAGGCCCTACGCGCCCGCGGCATCAGCAGCGTGAGCCTGAGCGAGGACAGTGTGTTCGCCACCGAGGACGCCGAAGAGCTGACCACCCTGTTGCAGGCCTTGGCAGCGCCGCACGACCCAGGCCGCGTGCGGGCCGCCCTGGCCACGAGCCTGCTGGGACGCAATGCGGCGGAGTTGGCGCGACTCGCCGACGATGAGCTCGCTTGGGAGAAGCTGCTGGCCCGCTTCCAGTCCTACCGGGAACGCTGGCGGCAACAGGGGATCATGGCGGCATTACAGGCATTGCTCACGGCGGAGCAAATACCCGCCCGGTTGCTGCGCCGTCCCGACGGCGAGCGCCGTTTGACCAACTTGCTGCAGCTGCTGGAGTTGCTGCAAGTGGCCGCCGGCGAGCATCCCGGCCTGGACGGATTACTGCGCTGGCTCAGCGATCGGCGCGGGTCGCGGGTAGGGGACGCGGCCCAGCAGCTACGCCTGGAGAGCGACGAGGGGTTGGTCAAGGTGGTCACCCTGCACAAGAGCAAGGGCCTGGAGTATCCCCTGGTGTTCATCCCCTTTCCCTGGAGCGCTTTCAAGGGGTCCCAGGGACAGGCGCCGGTGTTCTTTCATGCCCCGGAGAACAAGCAGGCCTGTCTGGATCTGGGCTCGAGTGACCGGGACGCGCATGCCCGCCTGGAACGGACCGAACGGCTCGCCGAACAGCTGCGCCTGTTCTACGTCGGGGTGACCCGGGCGGCCAAGCGCTGCGTACTCTGTTGGGGCAAGGTCAACGGCATCCGGGATGCGGCCCTGGCCTACCTACTGCATCAGGACCCGGAGAGCGAGCTTCCCACCGGCCGGATAGCGCACCTGTCAGAAGCAGAGATCCGCGCGGATCTGGATGCCCTGGCCACACGGGCGCCGGATGCCATCGAGATCCGCGAACTGCCCTTGCCCACCGGCGGGCCTTGGCGCGGAGGCCGGATCGACCCTGCACAGCTGGCTCCTAAGAAATTCCACGCGACCATCGACGGGGGCTGGCGGGTCGCCAGCTATTCAGGCCTGGTGCGGGGCGACGAGAGCGAGCGCCCCGATTTCGACGCCGCCGCCGGGCCCCCCGTACCGGAAACCGAGCCGGGCACCCCGGCCGATCCGGTGTTCGCCTTTCCCGCCGGCGTCCATGCCGGCCATTTCCTGCATCAGCTGTTCGAGGACCTGGACTTTCCACACGCCGCCGGCGAGACCCTGACCCAGGCCGTCCGCGACCTGTTGCATCGCTATGGTGGACTGAGCGCGGGCCGTGCCGCGGACCGGGATTGGGCACCCGTGGTGGAAGAGCTGGTCACCAAGGTCCTGGATACCTGGCTGGATCCGGCAGAATCCCTGCGTCTGCGTGATATCACCGCCGCCGATCGGATCTCGGAACTGGAATTCCATTTTCCCGTCGCGGGCTTAAGTCCGAAGTCCCTGGACGCCGCCTTGGCGGTCTCCGAGGCCCATGCGGATGCCGCCCAAGGGCTGGGCTTCGAGCCCATGCGCGGGCTCATGCACGGCTTTATCGACCTGGTGTTTCGCCGCCGGGGACGCTTCTATATCCTGGACTACAAATCCAACCGGCTCGGGGACCGGCTCACGGCCTACGGGCAGGATGGCCTGCGCATCGCCATCCGCCGCCACCGTTACCATCTGCAATACCTCATCTACACCTTGGCCTTGCACCGGTTTCTCGGTTGGCGGCTACCCGACTATGACTACCGGACCCATTTCGGCGGCGTCTACTACCTGTTCCTGCGGGGGATGCACCCACACTCGGGTCCGCGTTACGGCGTTTGGTACGACCGGCCTTCCTATGATTTGATCGCGGCGCTGGACCGGCTGTTCGCCGGTGGGCCGGGGTAGATTCAAATCCGCAGATTGCGCAGATTTTCGCAGATTATTCCGTTCTTCATCTGCGGGAATCGGCGTAATCTGCGGATTAAATAAGGCATGTGAACCACATCTTCGGATGGTCCGTGGCAACATGTGGTATTCAGTTCTTGCGGTGGGCACAGCCTTTGGTGGGCACAGCCCAGCCTACATTCATCTCGGTGTCGCCATGGCGCAGGTTACACGCTTGAGGCCCAAGCTCAAGGTGGGAAGTATCACAAGATACAGAGGACTTAACAAAATTGGGATCAAAATTGAGATAGCAATGGTGATATGCAGGCCAACACCAAGATTCCCGTACCAGGACCAAGCTTCAAGGATGGCTGTGATTTCGGACCCGTACAATGCCAAGATACCTATCCCGCAGGCTAAGCTACCGGATGCCAGGACACCGAGAAAGATACCATAAGCCGCAGGCTTCGAAACACGTTGCACAGGGTACCAACGGAGCACTGCGGCCAGGCCGCCTACTCCCAACCAAAGCGCATGTTTTCCGTACTGCGAAAGTAATGATTCTATAGGAAGTAGGAATATGAAAAGCGCGATAGGGGCGACAATAATGGTCATGAATGTGCTTGCCATCATGCGGAATCCGCCTGTCAGGTATGCCATTCGGGTTGTCGCAGCCATCACCGGACCGATTGCGAACAGAATGAGAATAACGAAAATAGCGAGCCAATTGGGATCATCGAAGTCTACCGTTCTGCGGACTATTTGGAGGTCAGAAAGATTGGAAAATCCGTGCAAATGGCTCCAGGTTTCATGTGCCAGCAATATTCCGAGCGTACCGGCACCACAAAACAGAAAGAAATGAGTGGCCGCAAGCGTTGTATAGAGATAATTCTTCCAAAAGTTCGAGAAGCGCGCGCCTTTGATCGGCTTATAGAGAACGAACAGCCCAAAAAGCAGTATGTAATACAAAAGTGAAATAGCCGTGAAAGGGTTCTGGATCGTGTCTCTCGCCTCGCCGTCGCCGGCCGTGAAGATGGGAGCATAGTGCAGTTGGTCGAGGGCGAAGGTGATCAGGAATGTAATGCACAACAAGGTGAAGGGACCCAGGAACCAAACAACAACAGGTTTGCTACAGGCCATTCGGAAGGCGGACATGCTGAGGGCCAAACGTGACAACCTGTCGCGCAAACGCCTTGCAAACAGTCCTAGCCGGAGGGATCCGCGTCCGATCCACTCTGTGACCAACAACAACCCGACCGCTGCCAACAAGCAAATGCCGAAGTATATATACCTAGGGTAGGGGTAAGAGGTGTACTCCTTAAAGGGTCCCTCCCCTGACTTCACGTAGTTGGCGAGTTCCACGACGGCTGCCAATCCTCCGATTAGGTCACTGGTGGTTTGGAGGGCCTCCTTGATGCTTTTTCCCTCAATTTGAAATAAAAACGCCGAAAATTCCCTGATCTCATAAAAATCATCGAAGTGCTCGGGCTTACAGAGCTCAAGCAACCGCTGCAGCTCTGGTTCATCGTAATAACCGCTGAATTCCTGCCTATCACGTGTTTTGTATCCCCTCAGCTGATCCTCGCCGGGATCCCTCATGAGATAAAGTGGTCGGAATGCGGCGGGTCTGTCGACAGATCCATACCGGTGCGTGAAGATCTCCAGCAGATCCGAACTCGGTTCGCTTCCTGGCACAACATCACAGAGTGCCCGTAATCTGTCCAGATCCTTCCGTACAGCAGGTACGTCTGGAATGTCCTTATGCCTCGCCCGAAGACCGCGGTCGATTGCGAGCTCTGGCCCTAAAAAAAAGGCATAAGCGATGACCGCCCAGTAGAAAAGCAGGGTCAGCAGGATACGACGCCAACCCGCGTTGTTCAGGGGGAAGGCGATCAGTTTCCTTATCCATGGGAAAAGGATAAAGCCGATCAAGAACCGTGATGTTTGCGTGACTGAGTCCAGCATCTCCAGTAACTGCTCAACGCCCTTCAGGTCCGGGGCGTTCCACTGCAACAAGCCAAACGCCGGCAGCGTCCTATTGATCAAGAGTACGAGTGGGATCACAACATGGGGCTGGAGCCGCCACACATAGGGGAAGCGGATCCTGAACCATTCCAGGGGGTTGATCATTGGCCGTGCCCGAATCGGTGAGCGGAGGTTCGGGCGTGGAGGTCGCCAACGTTCGGGATCATGCAACAGACACCATTACCCGCACTGGGATTGGATGGACTCATCATCGTGCAGTAAAACTATTATCACTTCCGCGCCTACTCAGTTCGGAGACCGAAACAACCCCTTGGTGGATCGGCTGATGTCCCGAAAATACTGTATCCGGACTCCGGTCTCCAGCAAGATTTGGAGGACGTCGGTGGCGGAGACGTCGGTTTCGGTCGTCAGTGTGTAGTGCAGGCCGTCTTGGGTGATCGGGACGGGGAGGGGGAGGCGTCCGCCGATTGCGGCTTGTAATGCCGGCACCGGCAGCTCACATGCCAGCTCGAACACATTCTTTTGCCGGTCGTCTCCGAGCCGGACACGTCGGTCGTTGAACGACGCCTCCCCTTTGCGGAGAAACAGGATCCGGTCCGCGATGGCCTCGATCTCGTGCAGGTGTTGGGAGCTGATGAAGACGGCGATCGGGTGCGACACATTGGTCGCCATGGCCTTGATGTCCCGCAGTACCGCGAGCTGGGCATTCACGTCCAGGTTGGCCAGGGGCTCGTCCAGGATCATGAGCTCGGGCCGCCACACCAGGGCCCGGGCCAGGGCGAAACGGAATTTATAGCCGCCGGAGAGCTCACGCCAGCGTTTGCCCAGGTGGGCGCCAAGGCCGAGCCGCTCCACGATGAAGTCCACCTCGTAGTCGTTCTCGGCGCCCCGGATCCCGTGGATTGCCGCCTCGTATTGCAGGATCTGCTTGAGATGTCCCCGCCAGCGCGGTAGCTCCTGGGGCACATAGGCGATGCGGGATTTGACCTCGGGCCAGTCGATCCGGGCGGTGGAAGATGCATCGAGACCCGGATATTCCAGCTCGCCGCCGTCCGCCGCGAGCTCGCCGGCGATGAGCCGAAACAGGGTCGTCTTGCCGTTGCCGTTTTCACCCACGACGCCGGCGATATCCCCGCGTCGCAACGTCAGGTCGATGGGTCCTAGGGTAAAGGACTTGCCGAAGCTCCTGGTCAGCCGACAGCACCGGTAGGCGATTGTCTTTCGGTCCAAATACCGACTGGTCTCATCCAGGTCGGTGTACTCACGGCGGGCGGCCAGCTTTTGGACTGCCTGCGGAGAATAGGCCGCTAGAACCCGATCGATCAGGTCGTACAGCTCCTGCTTGACCGCATCGCGCGCGGCGCCGGTGAGGGTCGATAGCTTGAGGTTGGCCATGATCGCCGCCCGTTCGAGATCGGCATCCGCAGAGTAGTCGCGCACGAAGCTCAGGACCCGCGACTGGAAGCCGACCGATTCCGTTTCGATCGCCTTGCGGAGTCGTGTCGCTTCGGTTGCGATGCCGTTCATCATCTGGCGAGTCATCCGTGCATCATGCGGCATCGGACAGCTCCGGTGGGATCAGGCCCAGGAGCTCGTCCGCATAATCGAACACCTGCTTGTTGTACTCATTGAGAAACTTGAACGACATCGGGCCAGGCTTTTTGGATTCCCGCTCGTAGATCTCGGAAAGCTGTCGGATCTGGCCGCTGAGATGCGTCGCCTTATTCACCGCATCCCTGTCGTTACTGAAGAACTGCCGCAGAAGGTCCATGGTCTCCGCCGCCGCCTCCTGTAGCTCATTGGTGGCGATATGGTCCTCGATTCGACGCCTGCGCTCGGCGTAGCTCGCATTCTCGAGGGAGTCCGGGGTCGTGATGCTGCTGAGCGGAACCCCTTCTCCTGTCATGTGCCGGTAAAACTTCCCGAATCCGGCCTCGAAATTCCGCGGCGTCAGGTCGATGGTGCAGAGCTCGCGCAGACGGCGCACCACGGCAGGAAGCTCATTAGCCAGGCGATTGAGGTGGTCGTGGATCGCCGCCAGATCATCCACACTCCGGTTCTGCTCCAGACGCGCCTGCATCTCGGAGGCGAGCGCCTGTTGACGCTCGCTCACCTCCCGCTGCACATCGCCGACAAACCGGTCCTGCAAGAAGCTTTGGTCCAGATAGGCCGGCAGGAACCTCTCGGTCGACAAGGTCTCGACAAACCTGTGTATCTCCCAGATGACCCAGAATGACCTGAGGCTGTGCGCGGAGACCAGGCAGATGGTCCAGTCGGACGCTTCGATCAGCCGGCGGATGCTGTCTCGCAGGCTCGATCCGGGTTCGATGCTGATCTCGTCGATTTGGACTCGGATGCCGCAATCCTCGAGGTTCTTGCGCAGCGCAGCGCACTGGGCCCGATCGAGACGGCTATAGGAGATGAAAACGGATTGGGACACGGCCGGCGAGATACCCTAGCGGCGGGGTACGGGTGGTCCCTTGCGCGCGACGGGCGCCTGGTGACATAGGCACGGCTCGTATGGGCCGGATTGGATTTCCGGGTTGTCCTGCCTCGGGTTCATAGCGCCGATCAAAAGGATACTCCGGGAGGGGATATTAAGGAATGGTGCCGGTTTTGCATCGCCATCGCAAGAACTAGCACACCTGCGCGTAATTAACGGAAACCTTGCCCGCAACCATTGGATCCCCTCTCCCCAACCCCTCTCCCGGCGGGAGAGGAGCTTGTTGTGCCGGTCCGGAAGCATTCGTGCTCATTCGTGGTTCTTGTTTCCGGTTTTTGTACGCAGCTGTACTAGTGGATACCAGGCCACCAACCGTGCAACCAGTGGTTGTTGAAGGGTGTGCCAGGCGCTAGAGTGGAGTGTCGGGTTGTGCGGTGGGTATCGGCGCCGATGCTTGAACGACCGCTGATCTCGCGCTCGGGAACGCCGTCTTATCCGCTCCAGCGGACTCAGCCCCTCTGTGCTGACAGGCGTTGGCTGTTAGCCTAGCTAGGCCGCTTAGTCGACGCCGGAGCGTCGGGATTTGCTCCCACGCTGGAGAGAGTGTCGTAAAAGGTGACGCCCGACGCGGTTTTTCTCGTTCCCACGCGCTGCGTGGGAACCTGGTTGCTCCGCGCCGCGGAGAGCATCAGGCTGGTGTCCACCATTGCGTATACACGGGAACCGAACCTGCCGGCGGTCCGGCGTTATCCGGTGCGGCCCACAAGGCGTCT
>NZ_FLUY01001126.1 GCF_900092655.1 Candidatus Thiosymbion oneisti | reverse complement strand
TAGGGTGGGAAAGGCCAGGCGCCGTCCCGCAGGGAGCCTGGCCGCATCCCACCGCAAGGCGGGATGCGCTGCGCTTTCCCGCCCTACGGTCCTCAACCGAACACCCAAGCACGCGCCTAACCCGGCCTACGGACTACGGCTCGTAGCGTCTCCGAGACACTCCGCGCCGCGGAGAACATCAGGCTTGTGTCCACCATTGCGTATACACGGGAACCGAACCTGCCGGCGGTCCGGCGTTATCCGGTGCGGCCCACAAGGCGTCT
>NZ_FLUY01001481.1 GCF_900092655.1 Candidatus Thiosymbion oneisti | reverse complement strand
GGTAGTGGTTAATATCTAAGTTGGAACATGACCAACGGCACTGGCCGCTATGCCCCCTCTCCCTCCGGGAGAGGGTTGGGGAGAAGAGATCAAAAGGATGAATCGCTCTACTTTTTCACTTATAAGTTTACCACTACCTCATATGGTTACGCGCGTGAGCATGGCAGGACATCCCTGCTCCACAAAAACATTTCGAATTTTTCAAGGTGCCCTGAAGGCGTTACATTTCCACCGGGGTGGTTATGGACCATGATAACCTGAACGGCGAGCTTGTAAATCGCCATGCGGAAGGTTTCTCTGGGTTTGATGTTGATCATGTTAGAAGAACCCAGCGCGACTAACTCGATATGGAGGATCTTGTTGGCTTGATTCAAACCCAACCATCCAGAAGTGTTCCTGGCCTTGACCAATTTTATTCTCTCTCCGGAGAATCTGGCGCATGATCAGATAAATGTCTTCCGCACCCTTTACAGTGACTTTTTGTTGCTTGCTTAATTTGACTTCCATTGCGGGGCCTTTTGTAGAGGGGCTAACGTCGAACATAACCCGCTGGAGTAGCTAAACGAAGCACGGCCATGAACAGTCAGGTTCATATTCTTGTTAGAAGCTATTCACTAGGAAGTTTGGAATTGCAGTGAAGACAATTCTTCTTGTGTAGCCCTTGCAGATACACCAAGGAATTCGACTCCTACGACACAATCATTCCTGTCATAATCAAGAATGACGCCGGGACGAATTTCTTCTGACTCGATAATGCTTTCTTCGTCAAGTCGGAAGTACAAGGTGTCGCTATCTTTATCTACTTTTATTCTCATTTTGTTTTCTCAATCTTCTATCGAAAAAGGCGGTTACGCCTTTTTCTGGTATTGCTGTAACATTGATTACAATACGAAGCCATCGATTGTCAAACTCGGGAACCTGCTTTAAGTTAGTGTTTGGTTCCATCTTCATGGTCTTCAATTCGATCAGGGGAATCAATGGCGTCCTGAATCCAATTCATGCGAATGTTTCTTTCATTCAGCATGTCTCCGAAGTGCCCTGATGTATCAATGTTCATGTTGGTATTTATCAGGATGCTTGGAGTTTGGCTACTCTTCGTCTTTTTTGCCTTCTAACCACGGAGTTCAGTGGGCGGGGGAACACGGAACTCTAAAATAACTGATTTACGTAAACCCACCTCATTCCCTTAAAAAAGGCGCTGTCCCCCGCTCCACTGGAACGTTTTGTTAGCCCTACTCGCTGCGTAGTTCACCAATACCATTCATAGCCATCCCAACACCTGTAGTCACTGAAACTATTGCTCCCCAAGTTTGAGTTTCTGGTGAAACAGGAAAATTAAATGCTCCTAATGCCAATCCAATATTCCCAATGGAAAGAGCTACACCTTGGCCAATATTTCCTAGACCTTTAAACCACCTTCTTGATTTCTTGGGTGGTTTTTCTGCTCTCCCTTCTCTAGCATCATAATAGCCACGCCACCCATCTTCTATCATACTTTCAATACGCTTTAGACGCTTCTCTGTAGAAGATTGTTTGTAGCTATCATTCGTAGACTGTTTTTCGGTTTTCTCATTCTTAATAGAATAAATGATTGCTCTTAAATCGTTTTCCGGTGTCTTGCTTCCAAGCTGTTTCATAATCTCAGTATCATAGGAAGGAAGAAGCTCGTACTCAATTCCTGAAACAATTTTTTCATAGTGAGACTCTAAACAGTCAATAATTCCTAGTTTATCAAGCAATCGATTATTATCTCGGTATGCATCCATTATTGTACCAACATGATCTTGCAGTGCAGGAAGCGTAAATGTTCTTAAAATCTCATCATCATCATCACAAAAAGAGTGAATGTATCGGCACAAAAAAACTGCTTTTTGAAGTCGTCTTTGCTCTCCCTCAAACCCATATTTTTCAAATCGCATTTTATGGATGTATCGCCTGCCGAGAGAGAGCCTGTTTTTTACATATTCTTCAAACAAAAACTCTAAATACTTTTTGTATTCATCATTTGGCATATTTGTTCCTTAATAGGCTAACATGCAATAGACGGCTCTACTGCCGTATCTGAAATATCTATATTTGGATATAAGTATCTAGGTCTGGATATATCGTATCTAAAAGCAGATATCTAAATATGCATCTCTCTGGCTCCCACGCTCCAGCGTGGGGGCAAGTCTGGACGCTCCAGCGTCACGAAACTTATGTCCGCTGGAGCGGCCACAATTGCGTTCCCACGCCGGAGCGTGGGAACGAGCCAAGTTGTTGTTTTAGATTGCAATAATGTGGAGATACTTCAGTAATAGAGCCTTGTTTTCAATCTGCGAGAATCTGCGTAATCTGCGGACAAAAAAGATAATCTGATCTTTTGCGACCGATTTGCGTTCATTGGCGTTCATTTGCGGCTTGAATTCTTCGGATCTTGCCAGTTCGTCATCAGTGGCTCCGGTCGACCCGGGCCGGGTGCCGCAAGCTGATTTCCACCCGCCGGTTGCGGGCATGGGTCGGATCCTCCGGCATCCGCGGTCGGCTGTCTGCCAGCCCCTTGGCGGTGAACCGATCCGGCTGGCCCGTGATCTTTCTCAACCGCTCGGTGACGTTTTGGGCACGCCGCGCGGACAAGACCTGGTTGCTCGGGAACTTCAGGGTGCGGATCGGTATGCTGTCGGTGTGACCCGTTACCAGCACCTCGCCCGGCAGCTGTTGCAAGGCCCCACCGATAACCTCCAGCAAGGAGAGGAATTGCTTGTTGAGCGAGGCCCGGCCCGAGCGAAAGAGCTGGTCGCTCTGGATCACGACGGTCTCGGTCTGTCCGCGTGGTCCGTCGACGATCTCCACCTGCCCGGCGGTGATCTCGTCCGCCAATAGGATACGCAGTGACAGCGGCCTCTCAGCGACCGGCGGTGAGGGTTCGTATCTGGTGGCGACGCTGGGAGTACGAGGGACCTCAACGGTGGGTACGTCCAGCTTGCCCAGGGCCAGGAATACCGGATCGGAATCGCTGTGCAGCGCATAGCGGAAGCCGGCAAACAAGGCGACCAAGAGCACACCGGCCAGGGCCGACAGCACCCACAGCGGCAGGATGCGGATCAATGGATCGCGCTGCTCGACGATCCCTCGCCAGTGGGGGGAGAGCTCCCGCTCAGGGTCACCGCGCTGGGCGCGGATAGTTTGATAGAGCTGTTCGCGGACCGTCTCCAGCCGATCCCGGCTCCCGTCACGCGCGTAGCGCCCCCGGAAGCCGAAAGCCAGGCACAGATACATGAGCTCCAGCAGGTGCAGGTTGCCGCTGGGGTAGGCGATCAACCGATCGAGGGCCAGGAAGAACTTCTCGCCGCCCCAGGCCTCTTTGTGGAAGCCGATCAGCAGGCCCTGTTCGGCCCACACGCTCTCACTCCCCCAAGGGGTCCCCTCCAGCACCGTCTCATCGAGTAGGGAGCAGAGCACATAGCGGGCGGCTAAGACATTATTCTCAGGAATGCCCTTCGCCCGGGCGCACTCCTCGAAGGTACGGACCTCGCTGACCAGCCGGTTGCGTAGTCCCTCCGGGTCCGGGTGGGTGGTGCTGTTGCGCAGTTGACCGGCGGCGGCGAGCAACGGCGAGGCGCAACGGACCAAGGGATTGAGGTCGGTCCCGGTCGGCAAGGCGCCGCGCGGGATCGGGGTGACCTCCGCACGTGCCCTCGGCGGTGGCGGTGGTGCACCGGTGGCCTTGTGCCCGCCCGGCGTCGGCCGGATCAGGGTGCGGTCGCTATCGCCTGCGCTGGAGAAGGAATCGCCTTGGGACATGTCCGCCTACTCCCTGATGGCCCAGAATTCCAGCTCCAGGTCCGGAAATTCACCGCCGATGTGCAGAGAGAATCCACCCGAGTGCTCCAGCTGTTCCCACAGCTCGCTGCTACGGTCGAGCTCGAAATAGACGAACCCGGCATGGAAAGGAATCTGACGCGGTGCCACTGGCAGGGGCCGCAATGCGATCCCGGGCAGGGCGAGCTTGACCAGCTCTTGGATCTTCTCCACCGGTCCGATCTTCACCTGGGCCGGGAACCGATTGCGCAAGACCTCGGTATTGACCTTGGCGTGCGCGGCCAGGATGAAACCGGCGTCGGCGAGTAGGGTCCGGTCGCTCAAAGGAGCAACACGGAAACCGTATTTGCGCTCCTGGATCGGGATAGGGATGGCCCGTTCCTCCAGGACCCTGCTCAACGCCTCCCGCAGGGCGACCATCACTGGCGTGAAGGTCCCGGCCAAATCGTCGTGACGATAGGTTGGAAACTCAGGTGGACGTTTCTCGCGGATCGTAAAGGTCGCGAGCTCGCCGGCCATGGGTAACAACAGGCGATAGAGGAGCTCCGGGTGCAGACCCGCGATGGCATCCAGGTGCGCAGTGAGGGGCTCGAGCCGATTGATGACTTGCAGCAGGAGAAAATCCGCCCACTCGGCAACCCCGCTGCGACCCGATCCGCTGACCCTGGCGGCCAGCGTCTCCCCGCGGTGATGCAGCAACCCCAGCAGCTCACCGACGAATCCGGCCAGCCGCGGGCTGGCCTTGCAGTCCACACAGGGAGGAATATAGGCATCATCCAGCACGATCCGCTTGTCCGCCCGACACTCTAGAACCCGCACCAGCCCGGTGTGGGCGAATCCGTTGCGGTCGTCCCGGTCGAGCAGGAGGCGCAGCTCGAGGGTGCCGACTTCCACCGGGGCCTCCGTCTGTTGTGGTCCCGTATGATTGTCACGTACCTCCTCGGTATGGCTGCGGTAACGTAGGGTGGCGTCGGTCGCCTCCGCGCCTCCGGCCTCCACCAATCCCGGCTGCCGCAGGGGCAGGGCCAGATAGACGATCGCTTCCTTGACCGTCTCATCGAGCTCCAGGGCGGGCGGTGGGGGGCCGTCCGCAGGGAGGTCGAACGGGGTGCCGTCGGGCAGCAGACCCTTGGCCTCCACCAGGGCCACCTTGCCGAGGCCCAACAGCTCGGTATCGACCGTCAGGCGCTGCACCCCCCAGGGGTAGGGCGTGGCAACGGCAGAGGTCGCACCCACCAGATGCTCGAGGTAGCGGTCGTGCTGCTGGAAGTGATGGGGCTGCAGAAACATCCCCTCCGACCAGAGCACCTTGCTGTTCCAGGACATAAGTGGCCTCTTTAAGGTTTAAGAGCCGGTCTAACCTACCCAGGTGTATTCATGAACCACAGAGACGCCGCGGACGCAGAAAAAGCGATCACGATACGCAGGTGCATCAGCGAATGGAAACGCTGTTCGGGCCGAGACGGATCTTGACCTTGTTGGTCGTGCCCACAGTCAAGGGGCGGGTCGCCTTCCACTGGGCGCCGTCGATGGCACGAAAGGCGCCCATCACGCCCAGATAGTGGGCGTCCGGGGCCGTCTCGCGCTTGATCAGGCGTCGTTGCCCAGGTCCCAGGTTGAGCTCCTCGCGGGTCAGGAGATCCGCCCCCAGGGCTTCGGCTTCACGGTCATAGAGACCGTAAAAGTCCGCATTCCGGAACCCCCGGGTCGCCTTGAGCTCGTAGATCCTCACGACGATGGGCAGGGAGCGGCCATCCGTGTCCTGATTGACGTCAACCGACGCGATGACCTCCGCCTTCAGGCGGGTCTTGGTCTCCGGGGGGATCGGATCACTGCCGCAACCCGCTAGGATACAGCCGGCAAGGCCCAGCAAGAGGAGCGCGGCGGATCGGCCGAAAATGCTGCTTGAGATTTCCATACTAAACTCCCTTCGCGTGTGGTCTTGTGGTTTGTCGACCCGGTGAGCAGCGAGCACGTATAACCTTTAGAGGCTGTCTAAAAACTAACCTATTGATTTTAAATCGGTAGGCTGGGGTGCGGAACGAACCCCAGCTTTGGTTATTACTGGGTTTTGGCCATCCCTGGCCGCAACCCAGCCTACGGCCTACGGTCCCTTTTTAGACAGTCTCTTAGCCTCCGGCTGCCAGTCGCCGGTAGGCTGGGCTGTGCTCACCGCCTAGAGTAGGCTGTACCCACCATCTCGGCCTCATGGGCGTCGGTCGCGTTTCGTTTTGAATCCGCAGATTACGCAGATTTTCACAGATTCATCCCACCGCCGCCAGAAAAGACAGATTCTTGCACAGTCTCTCCAGCGTGGGAGCAAGTCCAGACGCTCCAGCGTCGAAACCTTGGCCGCTGGAGCGGCCACACTTGCGTTCCCACGCTGGAGAGATTGTGAAAGTATTCGTTGCTGGTCGTTGCGAGCGTAAACTGGCGGTCGAGTCAGTTGCGAGGGGCCAACCTTCACGGCAAGACGTTACAAACAAGGCCACGCCCGTAGCCAGGCCGCCCTCCTGCCGCCACAAGAAACAGTTGGAAAGCCAGCTGAAGCAGATTGAACGTGATCTGGAAGCCGACACCCCGTGCCTTGATGCCAACG
>NZ_FLUY01001118.1 GCF_900092655.1 Candidatus Thiosymbion oneisti | reverse complement strand
GCCGCATCGAACCTCAGCCACGGGGGATACCAGCGGCGTTGGTCGGCAATCCGGGCACTCAGGTTCCACCCGCGCCGCGGCGACGGCGCTTTCCCCTGGCCACAACACCCTGGCCGGGAACGGATACCTCGCCACATCCAAAGCGGCGGCAGGATGGTGCCACTTGCCGACCCCCGGCTTATGCTCAGGGCTGGAGGTTCCGGTAAGCATCG
>NZ_FLUY01000608.1 GCF_900092655.1 Candidatus Thiosymbion oneisti | reverse complement strand
CGCCGCGCGCGTTCACCCGGCGAAACTCGGCGATGGTCCGAGAACACGGGACCAGTCCCTCCAGTAACCAGATCAGTCGGGAGCTGTGCACGCGGTTGAGGTACCCGTAGAGCGCGCGCTTAAGCAGCGCGGCTGGATCGAACGCCAGTTGCCCCGGGGCGAGTTCACCGCCGGCATTGGCAAAGCCCAATGCCGGCAGGTCGAGCGTATCGACAGCGGCGTCGATCGCCCGCACCCGATTGGTCTCGCGGACATAAGCTTCGACCCGTGGCGGCAGGAGGGCGGCCTGGCTACGGGCTTGGCCTTGTTTGTAACTCTTGCCATGAA
>NZ_FLUY01001267.1 GCF_900092655.1 Candidatus Thiosymbion oneisti | reverse complement strand
GCTGATGATGAGATGATCGATCACTTCGACCTTAAGGAATTTGCCTGCCTGGATAAAATGATCGGTGAGATCCTGATTTTCGATTGAAGGCGTCACATTCCCGCCGGGATGGTTATGGACCATAATAACCTGAACGGCGAGCTTGTAAATCGCCATGCGGAAGGCTTCTCTGGGGTTGATGTTTGCCATGTTGGCAGAACCCAGCGCGACCAACTCGATATAGAGGATCTTGTTCGCTTGATTCAAACCCACCATCCAGAAGTGTTCCTGACCTTGACCGAT
>NZ_FLUY01001362.1 GCF_900092655.1 Candidatus Thiosymbion oneisti | reverse complement strand
TGCCATTTGTTAATTGGACTTGTACCAGAACGAACCGCACCGAAGAACCACGGATAAACACGGATAAACACAGATCACAATCCGTGTTTATCTGTGTCCATCCGTGGTTCTAATGCAAGCAATGGTCTCCGTATTTTTACTATGCTGCACTAGACCACCTCAGCGGCAGGGCGGACGCCTTGAGCCAAGTATTTCTCGTTCCCACGCGCTGCGTGGGAACCTGGTTGCTCCGCGCCGCACAGAGCATCGGGCTGGTGTCCACCATGCGTATACCCGGGAACTAAACCTGCCAGCTGTCCGGCGTTATCTGGTGCGGCCACAAGGCGTCTGCTCTGACCGTTGCCGACAGCTGGTCATTGGGTGCGTAAGCCGTCTGAAAGACGGCGGTCCCAG
>NZ_FLUY01001117.1 GCF_900092655.1 Candidatus Thiosymbion oneisti | reverse complement strand
GACCCTGAAGTATCCCCACAAATCAGCCTCTGGCTCCCACGCTCCAGCGTGGGAGCAAATCCAGACGCTCCAGCGTCA
>NZ_FLUY01000168.1 GCF_900092655.1 Candidatus Thiosymbion oneisti | reverse complement strand
CTTAGAGGCTGTCTAAAAACTAAGCCATTGATTTTAAATCGGTAGGCTGGGTCGAGGGACGAGACCCAGCAAACCAGCTGGCCTGTAAACGCTGGGTTTCGTTCCT
>NZ_FLUY01001444.1 GCF_900092655.1 Candidatus Thiosymbion oneisti | reverse complement strand
CAGCGGACGCAGCTCCTCTGTGCTGATCGGCGTTGGCGGTTAGCCTACCGAGGCGCTTAATCGACGCTGGAGCGTCAAGATCCCTCCTCCGTCGGGACAAGCTTGCTCCCACGCTGGAGAGATCGTGAAAGTATTCGTTGCTGGTCGTTGCGAGCGTAAACTGGCGGTCGAGTCAGTTGCGAGGGGCCAACCTTCATGGCAAGAGTTACAAACAAGGCCAAGCCCGTAGCCAGGCCGCCCTCCTGCCGCCACG
>NZ_FLUY01001116.1 GCF_900092655.1 Candidatus Thiosymbion oneisti | reverse complement strand
ATGACGCTGGAGCGTCTGGATTTGCTCCCACGCTGGAGCGTGGGAGCCAGAGGCTGATTTGTGGGGATACTTCAGGGT
>NZ_FLUY01001111.1 GCF_900092655.1 Candidatus Thiosymbion oneisti | reverse complement strand
ATCCAAAGCGGCGGCAGGATGGTGCCACTTGCCGACCCCCGGCTTATGCTCAGGGCTGGAGGTTCCGGTAAGCATCGAGGCGAGGTT
>NZ_FLUY01000248.1 GCF_900092655.1 Candidatus Thiosymbion oneisti | reverse complement strand
GGAAGCGCCAAAACCGGCGTCAAGGCGCGTCATCGGCTTCATCCGGCCCACTGAGCATCGACCACCGCATTGACGCTTGGCGGAATAGAAAATAGTTAGTA
>NZ_FLUY01001110.1 GCF_900092655.1 Candidatus Thiosymbion oneisti | reverse complement strand
GCCAAGCGCGCCAGCAGGCACAACTTAAACAGCTGGCGGACCGTGGTGAAACCCAACTGTCGCGCACCGATCCCGATGCGCGGGCCTTGAGCAAAGGCAACCAGCACGTCACCGGCGACAACGTACAAAACCGCGTTGATAGCAAACACCAACCCATCATCCATCACGAAGTGACCAACGCCGGGAATGATCAAAACCAGTTGAGCGGTCAATGGCTGGGTGCCATGGCCGTCCTGTCGGTCAATGAACTGACCGTTGTGGCCGACAGCGGTTACTACAGCGAGGCACAACTTGCTGCCTGCCAAGCCGCCAACGCGACTGTCTACGTCCCGATCCCGGACAAGCACAAGGCCGTCAACGCCCAAGAACGCCTCCGTGGCGAGCGCTTTCATTACCACCGTACCCTTGATGGCTACACCGGCCCCACTGGCGAGATTCTGCGGCCACGCGGCAGCGCCCACAAAA
>NZ_FLUY01001109.1 GCF_900092655.1 Candidatus Thiosymbion oneisti | reverse complement strand
GGTACTGGATTTCGACGATCCTTTCCAGAATGATGCCGTGGGATTTGAACGACTACCTTCAGGCACCAATTCAATCAGGTAGTGGTAAATTTTTAAGTGGTAGCCTAGAGGAGGTTCACCAGCCACTCTCCATTTCTCGTTTAATCACCTCTCCCCGGCCCTCTCCCGGTGGGAGAGGGGCGGAGCTCGTAGGTTGGGCAAAGCCGCCAGGGACGGCGGTGTGCCCAACAAATCATTTAAATATTAACCACTACCACTTTGGGAAGATTAATACGTCCTTGTGATTCAAATCACTCCGCTCCGCGCCATCCATCGGACGACCAGCCCCTCATCTTATGAGCCCGTAGGGCGGGAGAAGCCAGGGACGGCGCATCCCGCCGATGGTTCCGGCTACGGGCTTTGGGGCTGATTTTCCACCCTGACGTGAATGTCTCCCGCGCAGGACATTGACGCTTTTGCGGACGTTCTTTATTCTTCGCCCTATGACAACTGTAACTTTCGATACGCACAAATTCATCCGCAGGCTAGAAGCAGCCGGATTCGAGTCGCGGCAGGCCGAAGCGGTGGTCGGTGCCTTTTCGGAAGCTCAGCAAAAAGCGGAAGTAGCCACAAGACTCGATATCGAGCGGTTGGAAGCCAAGCTGGATGCACGTTTCGAGCGTGTGGACGGTGAGCTCCGTCTCAATCGCTGGATGATCGGAGTGCTGCTGGCCGGTGTTGCCTCGCTCGTCCTAAAGGCCTATTTTTAGTCCACACTCGGCCAACCGCCGTAAAGATTTCAGGTAGTGGTTGAATTTTGAGTCGTGAAGTCTGCCTGATCCTTTTCATCTCAACCGGACCTGTCATCCCGAGCCTAGCGAGGGATCTTCAAAACCAACCCATACGCAAGTCTTTCCATTGAGGATTCATCCTAATGGGATTGTTTAGGCATAAGATCCCTCCTCCGTCGAGACAAGGATTTCTCGCTGCGCTCGAAATGACAAATTGAAACCAGCCATCGCCCAACTGAACCACCTAAAATTTGACGACTACCAGATTTCACAGGGCGGAAGCGTCAATTTCCCCTCGGCGCATCGCTGGGTGTCATCTCCCCGACATAGACCCTGCCCATCATTTCCCTGACCCGTGCCAGTTTGCGGGCGGGCGCCAGACTGCCGCTATCGATGGCCGATTGTATCTGGTGCAGGACCCAGCGGAGCTTGGTAGTCGCCGCCGCGTTGGTCATGTCGCCGCTAGGGATGGCCCCGGCCTCCAGGGCCTCCCGGCCAGGTGCATAGGGGGAAGCGAGCGTGGAGGTAGCAGGGAGCTGGCTGGTGATGACCACCGGCTTGTCGAGATTTACGGCCTCCCGGATGAAGCCCGTGAAGGAATAGCTCCCCGCGTTGGGCACATTACCGGCGCCGAAGGATTGGAGGATGACCCCCTTGCAGCGCTCGCTGTGGAGGACCGGGCGCAGGGCCTCGGGTTCCAGGCCGGGGATCAATGAGAACTGGACCACGCCGTCCGCGAACCCGGGGTGAAATTCCAGTGGCCCCGATCGGCTGCGGCGCATCCGCACCCGTCCGGTCGCCAACAGGATCTCCTCAGTGATCGAGCCGATCGGGGATTCCGCCGGGGACTCGAAGGCGTCGAAGCGCCGCGCGTCCTTTTTCTGCACCCGGCAGCCGCGAAAGACGGATTCACCGAAGGCCACCACCACCTCCGCCAGGTCCTCACAGGCGACCTTGACCGCCCGCAGCAGATTGACCCGGGCGTCCCCATGGGCAACCGCAGGGATGGTCTGGGCGCCGGTGAAGACAATGGGCAGATTCAGCCGGTCTCCGAAGGCAAAGGCCAGGGCAGAGGCGGAAAAGTGTAGGGTGTCCGTGCCGTGGGCGATCACAAAGCCCTGGTAGCCCCGGTCCAGACGCTGGTAAATGGCCTGGGCCATCTTTGTCCAGTCCGCGGGCACCAGGTTGGTGCTGTCCTTGTTCAACAGAGCCACGCAATCCAGCTCGGCGAGCTCCCGGACCTCCTCCTCCGTCTTGAGATAACGCAGAAACTCGCTCGGATCCTCCGGGAGACGCAGGATATATCCCTGGCCCTTGGGCTCCCGGATCATGCCGATGGTACCGCCGGTGTGGATGAGACAGATCCTAGGACGTGTTGACATATCGGAAGGTCCGTACAGGAGGGTGCCGCAAAACGCAACCATCAAATCCTACTTTGTGTCTTGGTGGCTGTGTGTGAGAAAAATTTCGGACATCACACAAAGACACCAAGCCACAAAGGAGGCCCGTAGGGCGGGAGAAGCCAGGGACGGCGCATCCCGCCGCTGACTCCGGCGGGATGCGCTGCGCTTTCCCGCCCTACGGCTCTGTGGTTTAAAATTTCACGGATTGGCAACTGACGCCACCCTTTTTGCGACACCTTCCCGATGCGAGAGAAATCGACCATGGCACATGGGACTGCTTACCACAATGCGGAACGCAAGATCGAAGATGCGCTCCACAACCAGGCGACTGAGCTCGATCTGAGCCTTGACCACGATACCGAGGACTCGCTGCGGCTTACCGAGCTGCCGGAATCCCTGTTTCGGCTCACCTGGTTAGAGCGGCTGGACCTCTCCGAGAACCGACTGACGACGGTGCCGGCATCCGTGAGCCGGCTCACCCAGTTACGGGTGCTGGACCTTTCCGGGAACCGACTAACGGTACTGCCGGAATCCCTGAGCCGGCTCACCCGGTTAGAGTGGCTGCATCTCTCCTGGAACCGACTGACGACACTGCCAGAGTCGCTGAGCCGTCTCACCCGGTTAGAGTTTCTAGACCTCTCCGAGAACCAACTGACGACGGTGCCGGAATCCCTGAGCCGGCTCACCCAGTTAGAGTTGCTGTCCCTCTCCAGGAACCGACTGACGGCACTGCCGGAATCCCTGATTCAACTCACTCAGTTACAAGCACTGTTCCTCTCTGGGAACCGACTGACGACACTGCCGGAATCCCTGAGCCGGCTCACCCAGTTAGAGCTTCTACACCTCTCCAAGAACCAACTGACGGCACTGCCGGCGTCGCTAGGCCGGTTGGATAAGCTCGAAATATTTATGGCCGAATCCAATCAATTCCATCCCGAGTTGGCCGCGGCCGTCAGTGAGGGCTGGGACGCCGTCAAGCAGTATCTGCGGGCGCAGGCGGCGGCGCAGATAGAATTGAACGAGGCCAAGCTGATCCTGATCGGCGAGGGGGAGGTGGGGAAGACCTGTCTGCTCGGCGCCTTGCGCGGCGATCCCTGGGAGGAGGGCCGCCCGACGACCCACGGGATCGAGATCAAGCCGGTGCAGGTGACCGATCCCGAGACCGGCACCGAGATCCGGCTCAACGGCTGGGATTTCGGCGGACAGCGGGTCTATCGGCCCACCCACCAGTTGTTTTTCAGCGCCCCGGCTGTCTATCTGGTGGTGTGGAAGCCCCGCGAAGGCCCCCAGCAGGGGTTCGTGAAGGAGTGGATCGAGCTGATACGCCGCCGGGCGCCGGAGGCCAGGATCCTGGTGGTCGCTACCCACGGCGGCCCCAAGGAGCGCCAGCCGAATATCGACCGCCAGGCGTTCTGGGACCGGTTCGGCAGGGAGACGGTGATCGAGTTCTTCCACATAGACAGCAGGCCCGACCCCGAGACCCAGGCGTGTCGGGGGATTGCGGAGCTGAAGCAGGAAATCGCCCGGGTCGCCGCCGGTCTGCCGGAGATGGGCCGCGCCTTCCCCGAGCACTGGCAGGCGGTGCGCGAGCAATTGCGCGCGAGCCGGGAGGCCTATCTGCCGCTGGAGCGGGTGTTCGGTCTCTGCGGGGAACAGGGAATCGGGCGGGAAGACGCCCGGCTCTTGCTACGCATCTGCCACCGGCTGGGGGATCTGATCCACTATGAGCACGACCCGACCTTGCGAGATCTGGTGATACTCAAGCCGGACTGGCTGGCAACGGCGATCAGCTTTGTGTTGGACGACGAGCAGACCCGTAAGCAGACCCAGGGCCTGATAAGCTTCGCTCGGCTGGGCCAATTGTGGAAGGACCCGGACCGGCCGGCAGAGGACCGCTACCCGACGTCGCTGCATCCGATTTTTTTACGGCTGATGGAGCGCTTCGATCTGTCCTATCGGGTCGCCGATGAAACGGAGGATACCAGCCTGATTGGGCAACTGGTGCCGGACGTGCGCTCGGAGCTGGGTCCCCACTGGCCCCCGGACCCGGCCGCCGGGGACGAACAGCAGCTACAGATCTGCCGGATTCTGGATACGGCCAA
Source organism: Candidatus Thiosymbion oneisti (assembly GCF_900092655.1). GTDB lineage: Bacteria > Pseudomonadota > Gammaproteobacteria > Chromatiales > Chromatiaceae > Thiosymbion > Thiosymbion oneisti. Next base: position 1,638 of record NZ_FLUY01001109.1, on the reverse strand, counting down.
GAACCAGTCGGCCACCGCTGAGGGGCTCTTTTACCAATTGATCGTGCGCCTGCACAGATACTCCCTGGGCCGCGCCGACCATCGGGCCAGCGTCCACTGGCAGCGGGGCCTGCTACTGGAAGACGACATGGGGGCGCGGGCCTTCTTGGAGCACATGGGCGACGACGTGCGGATCAGGGTGCGGTCGCCCTACCCGGAACGCTTCCTGGCGGCGCTGACCTACGAGGTGAAGTGGCTGGTGGAGAGCTTCTGGAAGGGCCTGCGGTGCGAGGTGACGGTGCCCTGCCTGACGATCCGCGAAGACGGCCAGCCCTGCAAGGGTCTATTCGAGGTCGGTCAGCTGATCGAGAACAAGGGGCGCCACCGGCCCGAGCAGCCGTGCCAAGTCTGCAACGAATGGCAGAACATCGAGCAACTCCTGCACAATGCCCCTGCCGCCCGCCCGAATCCGCTCGAAGAACTGCTCGCCAACTCCGGGGAGATAATGCTGATGTTGCAGGCCATACATCGGCAACAAGGCGCGCAACAGGCCCGGATCATGGGACGCTTCGACCATCTGGATAAGGCTGGTCGGGAGCTGCTGAGCAAGGTGGAGGATGGCTACGCCGGCCTGATGCGGACCCTGGTGGATGAGGCGAAGGAGGGTCCGCGGCTGTTCAGCCTGGAGCCGGTGGAGCCCGGCTTCTGGGACCGGCCCAAGTGGGTCAGCGCCAGGTTCCGGGTGACCCTGTGGTGCGAACACTCCCGGCTGCCCTTGCCGGTGCTGAACGGCAAAGACAGCAAGCAGGGCGTGTACGACCTGGACCTGCCGCGCCAGTGGCTGGTGAAATCCGCGCCCTTCCTGAAACTATTGACGGGCACCCTGGGCCTGGTGGTCCCCGTGGCCGCGTCGGCCACCAAGCTGGTCCTGGACGAGGCGGCTTACAAGGCAATCGAAGGGCAGTTGGATCTGGGTCAAAAGACCTTCGAGGCCGTGCTCAAGATTGGGGAACGGATAACCGATTGGCCGGAGCATAGTGACGCGCCGGATCCGGAGCAGGGCGAGGCGATCGCGGCCCGCGGCCCGGTGTTGCGGCAGCTCCAGACGTGGCTGAAGGCGCAGGACCCCGGCTTTGGTGGCCTGGTGCGGGTACAGAACAAGCGGCAGGAGTTCCTGTGGGTACATCCGCAGTTCGAAATCGAATATTGAGCCCCCGTAGGGCGGGATAGGCCAGGGATGGCCGCATCCCGCCGGGATGCCTTAGAGGCTGCCTAAAAACTAACCTATTGATTTTCTACTGGCATTGATTTTCGGCTGGCTCCCCAGGCTCCGGAGACTGTGAAAGTATTCGCAACCAGCGTTTGAGGGTGCCGAAGGGATGTTCGACCAAGCCCGCACGCTGACGCCTGCGCGCCGGTCCCTGGTCGGCCATCCGTTGACGATGCGCTGCGATCACCGCGGCGTGCTCGCTCCGGTAGATGCGGCGTGCGGCACCAGCGTCGGGTCGGCAGACCACTTTGAGCGGGCAGTCTCGACACGGTTTGGCCGGGCGGCTGTAGCCGGTCCGCCAGATACCATTTTTTTTGTGGGCGCTGCCGCGTGGCCGCAGAATCTCGCCAGTGGGGCCGGTGTAGCCATCAAGGGTACGGTGGTAATGA